>VBDA01000478.1 GCA_005883655.1 Betaproteobacteria bacterium
GTCTGCGCTGCCGCGCTACGCGTCTTGGCCTCGAGGACTTCGCCCTGCTTGACCAGCATGTCGAAAACTTGCTTTCCGCCCTGTTGCGCTTTGGCGAATGCACCCAGTCCCGCAAGCCAGATTTGGTGCGAAGACTCGAGCACCGCTTTGGAAATACCCTTCTCGCCGCCGCCCTGTCTGTGGCCGCCCTGGGCTTCGGCCTTGGCTTTCTTGAGCATGCTGTTCTCCTCGAGAGTGGGGCGACAAGCGCCGACCATCATCCATTGTATGCGAGGGTGCTAGAGAAATCATTCTAAAGAGCGCACCAGTTGCCTTTCCTGCGACGATATCGGAGCGACAGTGGCTCGGTATAATGGAATGCATAGCGTGCGCGGACACCGGGCCGCACCAACCGTCGGCAACGGTTCGCTCGCTACACGCAAGCGTCAAGAGAGCGCACCCCGAAAGTCTCCGAGGAGGAAAAAGCGATGGCCTACTTCGTCACCGGCGGCACCGGGTTCATCGGCCGCTTTCTAATCGAGAATCTGCTCAAGCGCGGCGAGCCGGTCTACGTTCTGGTGCGCAAGGAGTCGCAGAAGAAGCTCGATGTACTGCGCGAAATCTGGAACGCAGACGACAAGCGGGTTGTCGCTGTGTTCGGCGATCTTGGCAAACCCGACCTGGGCGTCAGTGACGCCGACAAGAAGAAGCTCAAAGGCAAGATCAAGCACATGTTTCACCTGGCCGCGGTCTACGATTTGAACGCAACCGCCCAGGACCAGCAGCTTGCCAATATCGACGGCACGCGTCGCGCAGTCGAGCTCGCCGAGACCATAGAAGTCGGCTGCTTCCATCACGCGAGCTCGATCGCCGCTGCCGGTCTTTATGAAGGAACGTTCCGCGAAGACATGTTCGAGGAAGCGGAGGAACTGGACCATCCTTATTTTCGCACCAAGCATTTGTCCGAGGGCATTGTGCGCAAGGAGTGCAAGCGCCCGTGGCGCATCTACCGTCCGGCATTCGTGGTCGGCCATTCGCAAACCGGCTATATCGATAAGATCGACGGGCCCTACTATTTCTTCAAGCTGATACAGCGGCTGCGCAATATGCTTCCGCCGTGGATGCCGACAATAGGCATCGAGGGTGGACGCATCAACATCGTCCCGGTCGACTTCGTCGCCAACGCGATGGACTACCTCGCACACAAGAAAGGCCTCGATGGAAAGTGTTTCCACCTTACCGATCCGGAGCCGCACCGCATCGGTGAAGTGCTGAATATCTTCGCCAAGGCGGCGCACGCGCCGCAAATGACTTTGCGCATCAACGCGCGCATGTTCGGCTTCATTCCGGCGCCGATCCTTTATGGGCTCGGGTCATTGGCGCCGATCAAGCGAATGATTCGAGCGATGCTCAAGGATCTTGGCATTCCGAAAGACGTGTTCGAGTTCGTGAATTGGCCGACGCGCTACGACAATCGCGAAGCGGCCAAGGCGCTCAAGGGCTCCGGCATAGCCGTGCCACCGCTTGAAAGCTATGCGCCGCGCATCTGGGACTATTGGGAGCGCAATCTCGACCCAGACCTGTTCATCGATCGAAGCCTCGCGGGACGCGTCCGGAACCGAGCCGTGGTCGTTACCGGCGCTTCGTCGGGCATCGGCAGAGCAACGGCGCTCAAGCTCGCCTCGGCAGGCGCGAAGGTGCTGCTGGTCGCACGCGGAGAGGAAAAGCTGGCCGAAACCAAGAAGGAGATCGAAGCCGCGGGCGGCAAGGCGTGGATCTACGCCTGCGATGTCTCGGAGCTCGCGTCCTGCGATGCGCTGGTCGCCAGAGTCCTCAAGGATCACGGCTCCTGCGATTATCTGATCAACAATGCGGGACGTTCGATCCGTCGCGGAATCGTCAACTCGTTCGAACGCTTTCACGATTTCGAGCGGACGATGCAGCTTAATTACTTTGGCGCGCTGCGCCTGATCATGGGCTTTCTTCCAAAGATGATCGAGAACAAGCGCGGCCAGGTCATCAATATCTCGTCCATCGGAGTGTTGTCCAATGCACCGCGCTTCTCCGCCTATGTCGCATCGAAGTCCGCGCTCGACTCATTCGCCGCGTGCGCGGCCTCCGAGTTCGTGGACAAGGGGATCAGCTTCACCACGATCAACATGCCGCTGGTGCGCACGCCGATGATCGCGCCGACCAAGATGTACGAGA
>VBDA01000479.1 GCA_005883655.1 Betaproteobacteria bacterium
AAAGGGCGGCTCGACTGCGCATTCTGTCGTCGCGGATCGCTACTATGCTCGGTGCCGACCCGGCGCTGGCAGACCGCGCGGCGAAGCTTGCCAAGCCAGATCTGCTGACCGACATGGTGGGCGAATTCCCGGAGCTGCAGGGCGTAATGGGCCACTACTATGCCGAGCACGATGGCGAGCCGCCGGTGGTCGCGACCGCGATCGAGCAGCATTACTGGCCCAGATTCGCCGGCGACGCACTTCCGGCAGACGCGGTTGCGCAAAGCGTGGCACTCGGCGATAAGCTGCTGACCATGGCGGAAATGTTCGGCATCGGCAATGCGCCGACCGGCGACAAGGACCCGTTTGCCCTACGGCGCGCGGGGATGGGCGTGTTGCGTATCCTGATGGAGAAGCAATTGCCGCTGCCGTTGCCGCTGCTTATCGAGATCGCTTTCGACGCGACGAACGCGGTGCCAGGCGTCAAGCGCGTGTCCGAAGATGTCCAGACTTTCCTGTTCGAGCGTTTGCGTGCCTACCTTCGCGAGCAGGGCTACAGTGCGAACCAGGTCGACGCGCTGCTGAGCCTGAGGCCTTCCCGCATCGACCTCGTCCCGGCGCAAATGGAGGCGATCCGCACCTTCGCCACGCTTCCCGAAGCTGAAGCCCTCGCCGCCGCCAACAAGCGTATCGGCAACATCCTGCGCAAGAACGAGAGCGAAGTCGCGCCAGCGGTGAACAGCGCGTTGTTCGTCGATGGCGCCGAGAAAGACCTTTACGCAACCGTTCAGGAGCTCCTCCCGGTCGTGCGCGCTCACGTTGAACGCGGCGACTACACTGCCGCGTTGCGCTCGCTGGCTTCGGCACGGACCTGCGTCGATCGCTTCTTCGATGACGTACTGGTTATGGCCGATGATGGTGCGGTGCGGGCCAACCGGCTGGCGTTGCTGCGCGGTCTTTTCGAGGCGATGAACCAGGTCGCCGACATTTCCAAGCTCGCCTCCTAAGCGACCGACATGGTCCAGTTCTCCGAAGCCGCTCCGCACACCCGCCACGTCAAGCTCATCGTGCTCGACCGCGACGGCGTGATCAATTACGACAGCGAGCAGTTCATCAAATCGCCCGACGAATGGCGCCCGATTCCCGGCAGCCTGGAAGCGATCTCCAGGCTCAATCACGCCGGATTCCGGGTGGTGGTTGCGACCAATCAATCAGGCTTGGGGCGCGGCCTGTTCGATATGGCGACGCTGATTGCGATCAATGACAAGATGCACAAGGTTCTGGCACAGATCGGCGGCCGCATCGACGCCTTGTTTTACTGCCCGCACACGGCGGACTCGGCGTGCGAGTGCCGCAAGCCCAAGCCCGGAATGCTGATCGAGATCGGCAATCGGTTCGGCGTCGAGCTGACCGGGGTTCCTTGTGTCGGCGACAGCGTGCGCGACCTCCAGGCGGCGGCAGCGGTGGACGCGCAGCCGATCCTGGTTCTGACCGGAAAGGGCGAAAAGACGCTGCGCGATGGCGCTTTTCCGACCAATACCGTGATCTTCCCCGACCTCGCGTTTGTCGCCACAGCGCTGCTGGCCGACGATTGATGCGCACCGGCGACGATGTCTGAGTTTCGCTCGCTACTGTTCGCGCTGTTCCAGCTCGTCTTTACGCCGGTCTATGCGGTGCTGGTCCTGCTCATGTTCTGGCTGCCGCCGATCGCGCGCTTCAAGTTCATTATCGTCTGGTGCGGCACCAATCTTCTCGCGGCGCGCTGGATCTGCGGCATTCGCCATCGGGTGATCGGCGCCGAAAACATCCCGCGGTCGAGCGACCCGCATATCGTCATGTCCAAGCATTCCTCGACTTGGGAGACGCTGGCCCTCAACTTTCTGTTCCCGCCGCTGGCTTTCGTCGCCAAAAAGGAATTGCTTTCAATTCCCTTCTTTGGCTGGGCGTTCGCGCTGGCATCGCCGATCACCATCGACCGCAAGAGCGGGCTGGACGCGATGACGCAGATCATCACCCAGAGCCGTGAACGCTTCGCGCAGGGGTTCTGGATCGTCATCTATCCTGAGGGAACGCGAATCAAGGCAGGGACACGAGCGCACTACAAAACCGGAGGCGCGCGACTCGCCGTCGCGCTCGGTGTGCCTATCGTGCCAGTAGCGCATAATGCCGGCTATTTGTGGCCGAAGGGCAGACTCGGCAAGCGTCCCGGGACGATCACCGTCTCGATCGGTCCGCCGATCAGCGTCGAAGGTCACGACATGCAGCGACTGATCAACGAGGTCGAGGCTTGGATCGAAGACGAGGTCGCACGACTGGGGAATCCGCTCGATCCGCGCGTGACTCCGCGCGCCTGACCGGCGCTCGCAACGCCGGAAGCGTGCGCAGCATCGCGCTGTGCGACCAGAGCATCGACTACCGCCTCAATCGAGCGCGGCGCAGATCCATCGGCATGGAGATCGATCAGAGCGGGCTCAGCGTGCGCGCGCCGTCTTGGGTGTCGATACGCGAGATCGAGCTTGCGTTGAGAGAGCGGGCTGAGTGGGTGATCAAAACGCTGGCCGAATGGCGCGGACGCGACAAGGAGGCGCTTCCGGTGCAGTGGTGCGAGGGCGCGGGACTGCTTTACCGCGGCCGTCCGTTGACGCTCGCGCTCTTTCCCGCTCGCAAGAAAACCATTGCCGCCGACTTGCTGCACCTGACCGTCCTCCATCCGAATCCTGGCGACGAGGGCGAAATCGCGGCCTTTGTCGGCCGCTGGCTCAAGGAGCAAGCGCTGGCGCTGCTCGCGCCGCGGGTCCTGCATTTCGCGAGGCAGGTGACCGGCGTCTCTCCGGCGGTAAAGCTCTCCAGCGCCCGCACGCAGTGGGGAAGCTGCAATCACAAGGGAGAAATACGGCTGCATTGGCGCCTGGTGCAGCTGCCGCCCGCCGTTGCCGATTACGTCATCGCCCACGAGGTCGCGCATCTTGTCGAGCTCAATCACTCGCCGCGCTTCTGGGCGTTGGTTGAGTCGCTGCTTCCGGGCCACGCGGAAGCGCGCCGT
>VBDA01000108.1 GCA_005883655.1 Betaproteobacteria bacterium
GGATCCATGCACTAGCGCGATTCCTGTTGCCAACGCTGAGCTCAGCAGCGTCCGTTTCATCGATCTCATGAGAGTCTCCTCCGGGAGGATTTCTTAAAGCGGCGTTCGCCGCATTGTAGTGGAAACTGAGGCAGAATGAGGCAAAGAAGGCCAAACCGACCGGGCCCCGCGCAGGAATTCGCGCAGGGAAGCCGTCGTGCCATTCCGGAAATCAGTTCGCGATCAGCGCAAGCCGATTGCCACCGACGATCTTGACCCGGTCTCCTTCTCGCACCCCGGGCCTCGCGCCCTGAGAAACCGTCTGCCTGCGCCCGTCGTCGAGGCGTACCGCGACCACATAGTAGGATTTCTTTTTCGAATTTCTCTCGACCTCGTTGCCCGCATATGCNGATAGTGGCGGCGGTGTTACCGCGTCCCGAGCCGATCTGATGGCCGAGCACTCCGCCGAGGACCCCGCCGGCGATCGCCCCGACGCCACTACCTTCGCCCTTTTTCTCGACATGGCGAATCGATTCGACCACGCCGCAAGTGGGACAGCCGGCCGACGGAGGCGAGGGCGTTCCAGGTGCCGTGCTCGACGGGTTTTGCGCGGTCGCGGTGACCGACCAGAGCGCAAGGGCCAATAGTGCGTAGGCGAGTTTCAACATGTTTTTCATCGTCATCTCCTCGAAAGCGGTTCGCGTCGTCGACTACAGCAAAGGCCGATCGAGCTGGAATTACGACAACAGGCACCACGATGAGGTTCACAGGGCTGGGCCAGCATGACAGGCACAGATTTGAGTCACGGCGTGTCGGTGCGCAGTCTTGCGTAGCTGCCCGGCGCCGATTCGATCGTGTTCTGTTTCGCCTTGCCGGCGCCCTTGCCGGGCTCGCGAGCCGTGACCTTGCCGCCGAGCTTAGGCCCAAGCCACGCGATCCAGTCCTCCCACCACGAGCCTTCGTGCTGCTTGGCGCCCTTGAGCCATTGCTCGGCATCGACAGGCAGCGCCTCGTTGGTCCAGTAGCCGTACTTCTTGGCCGACGGTGGATTGATCATTCCAGCGATGTGGCCGGACCCGGAGAGGACGAAGCGCGATTTGCCGCCGAGAAGCTGCGGTCCGGCGTAGGTGGTCTTCCACGGCGCGATGTGATCCTCGATCGCCGAAACGAAATACGTCGGAACGGCAACCCTGCCGAGGTCGATGGGCGTTTCCGCCAGAGTGATCTCGTTGGGCGTTTTGAGCGCGTTCTTCATGTACATGTTGCGCAAATAGAAGCTGTGCATTTTCGCGGGCATTCGCGTCGAGTCGCAGTTCCAGTGCAGAAGATCGAACGGAAACGGGTCCCGGCCCATGAGGTAGTTATTGATGACGAACGACCATATCAGGTCGTTGCTGCGCAGCATGTTGAACGTGTTCGCCATTGCCGAGCCCTCGAGGAAGCCGCGATCCTGCATGCGTTTCTCCAGCGCCTCTACCTGCTCCTCGTCGATGAATACCTCCAACTCACCCGCGCCGGTGAAATCGATGAGCGTGGTCATGAAGCTCGCGCTGGCGATGCGCGGCTTTTTCTTTGCGGCGAGATGGCCCAGGGTCGCTGCCAAAAGCGTTCCGCCCAGGCAATATCCGAGTGCGTTGACGTCTTTCTCGCCGGTCGCCTTCTCGATGGCGTCGATGGCGGCAAGCGGGCCTTCGAGCATGTAGTCGACGAAGTCCTTGCCGGCCAGGCGTTCGTCGGGATTGACCCAGGAAATGACGAACACCGTCAGGCCACGCTCGAGGCACCATTTGATGAGCGAATTCTTCTCACGCAGATCGAGGATGTAATACTTGTTGATCCAGGGCGGAATGATCAAGAGCGGTCGCTTGTGGACTTTTTTTGTCACCGGCTCGTACTGAATAAGCTGTATGAGGTCGTTCTGGAACACGACCTTCCCCGGCGTTGTCGCGATGTTGACGCCGAGCTCGAATGCCTTGCTATCGGTCATCGAAATCCTGAGCTTGCCATTGCCGCGCTCGATATCGTCGAGCAGATTATTGAGCCCCTTGACGAGGTTCTGCCCGCCTGTGGAAATGGTCTCGCGGAACACCTCCGGATTGGTGAGCGCGAAGTTCGAAGGCGCAAGCGCGTCGATATATTGACGGGTAAAAAAGTCGACCTTTTTCTGGGTTCGCTGGTCCAGTCCCTCGACGCTGGCGACCGCGTCGTGCAGCCACCGCGCGGTGAGCAAATATGATTGCTTCACGTAGTCGAACAGGAAATGCTCCTGCCAGTCTTCATGGCGAAATCGCTTGTCGCTTTTTGCAGGCTCGGCGACCGGCGCCGGCGACTGGCCCATCAGCTTGAGCATCGACGACTGCCAGAGCGCCGATCCCACAAAAGGTTCATCTGCGTTTCGGCCAGGCGATAGGGATTCGACAGCATCTTGGCGGCGACCTCGAGGAATGCCTTGGTGAGACCAAACTCGTCGGCGACCAGCGAATGCCCGCCGGCCGCTTGCCGCGCCAGGAAATCACCGAGAAGCTTGGCGCTCTTTTCCGCCGCGCTGGCAAACGATTCGGTGAGCGCGATCGGATCGTAGTTGGATGTGTCGGAAAGGGTTGTTTCGGGATCGGACATTCGAAGGCCTTCGATATTCGGTCGATGTTGGCTTGGGCGCGGATTGGATACTCAGGGTCGCACAAAACGGATGTAGCCGTCATCAGCGATAAGTCGCGCAAGCCGCTTCGCATGCCAGAGATGGTTGAGGTGGGCGATCGCCTCGCCCATCGCGAAAAAGCGCTGCTGCAAATCGAGCTCGCGACGGAAGAGCACGGGAACGAATTCGGCTGCCGAGCGTGGCTCGTCCGCCGCCGCGACCAGCTCGGCCAGCCGCGCGTCATGGTGCGCGCGCAGCTGCTCGACACGGGTACCGGCGCCGACAAACGGCAGACCGTGCGAAGGAAGGATGAGCGTATCCGGCGGTAAGCCGGCGAAGGCCGTAAGCGAATCGAGAAAGCGCGCCAGCGGATCGCCGTCGGGCTCGACCGGCCAGACGCTGACATTGGTGCTGATTCTGGGCAGTAGCATGTCGCCGGAAATGCAGACGTTCATCGACTTGCAATGGAGCGAGGCGTGTTCCGGCGAATGTCCGTGGCCGGGAATGACCTGCCAGCGGTTGGCTCCGATGGAAATTTCGTCGTGCGCCTGCAGCCGCAGGAAAGAAAAGGGCAGCTCGGGAACGCCGCGTCGGTACTGATTGCCTCGCCTCTCGAGTGCCGCGACGTGGTCGGCGATCATGCCATGAGCGCCAAACAGCGCCGCGATTGCGGCGACGCCGAAGCCGCTGTGCTCCTCGGCAATCGCATGCGCGGTCAGGTATTCGGCCTGAGGCATCGCGACGGTGCACCCAAAACGCTGACACAGCCAAGCTGCGTTGCCGAGGTGATCGGGGTGGTAATGGGTCGCGATCACGCGGGTGATCGGACGGGCGGCGAGCGTCGTCGCGAAGTGCGAATGCCACAAGGCACGCGTAGGTACGTCGCCGTAACCAGTGTCGACTTGCGTCCAGCCTTCTCCATCCGCCAGAAGCCAAAGATTGATATGGTCGAGCGCGAAGGGCAGCGGCATGCGCAGCCACAGGACACCCGGGGCAACCTCCTTCGTTGCTCCTCCGCAGGGCGGCGTCGAAAAGGGAAACTCGAGAGTCGAGGGGATCGTGGCGTTCACTGCGAGAGCATCGGCTTGGAACGCGGAAGAGCGCGAACGCCCCGCCTTGTGCGACGCAGCATCGTCTTTCAATCGCTGGGGCATGTCAAGCGTGGGCCTCCTTTTCATGCATCCTGATTATGGTATGTTGATTCTCCACGTTCGATCGCTTTGTCGCTTTGTACCGCTGCCATGCCATCTGCGTCCCCGTCGGAGCAAGTCACCTACAGCATTTCCGAGCTCGCCAAGGAATTCGCGCTCACGACGCCTGCAATCCGCTTCTACGAGGGTGAAGGGCTGCTTTATCCGCAGCGCGCCGGACAAAGGCGCATCTACGCCGAGCGCGAGCGGGTGCGCATCAAGCTGATTCTGCGCGGCAAGCGACTCGGCCTTTCGTTATCCGACATCCGGGAGCTGCTCGATCTTTACCAAGCGACTAAGGGGGAGCGGGCGCAGTTGGTCAAATTCCTGCAAGTCCTTGCCGAGCGGCGCGCCATGCTCAATCAGCAGAAGGAGGACATCGCCATCGTCCTCACGGAGATCGATGCGCTGGAACGGCAGTGCAGGAAGCGGCTGCGGGCGGGGACGAATGGGAGCGCTTGACACCACATGCCATAGTTGACGTTTACGTAAACGTAAGTTAAGGTGCGGAAAGATTCCGATTCTTGGCCCCCATGCTCGCATCCTTTCCGGGCACCGATAGACAGAGAGTCCCTCCCGATCCGGACGACGAGAGACGGGTTCGCCTGAGCTTCGATCGGCAGGGCGCGATGCGGCTTATCGGGGCACGCATCAGCAAGCTTGGACCCGGTTATTGTTGCGTCGAGTTGCCTTATCGAGATGACCTTACCCAGCAGCATGGATACATCCACGCGGGGATCGTCGGCGCCATCGCCGACGCTGCCGGCGGATACGCGGGCTTCACGCTGTTTCCGGCGGATGCGAGCGTGCTGACCGTCGAATACAAGCTGAATCTGATCGCGCCCGCCATCGGCGAGCGCTTGATTGCGGAGGCGGAGATCGTGAAACCCGGCAGGACGCTCGCGATCACCCGCGGCGAAGTCTACGCCGAGCGAGCGGGCAAGCGCACGCTGTGCGCCATCATGCAACAAACGCTGATGGTCATGGCGGGGACGCCTGATCGTTGACGGGAGCCGCCATGCTCAATTTTCCGTCGCTCAACTTTCATCTTGGCGAGACGATCGACATGCTGCGCGCCACCGTGCAGCAATTCGCGGCCGACGACATTGCGCCCCGGGCGGCGGACATCGACCGGGAGAACCGGTTCCCACCCGAGCTCTGGCGGCGCATGGGTGATATCGGGCTTCTCGGCATCACCGTCGAAGAGGAATACGGCGGAACCGCGATGGGCTATCTTGCGCACGTGATCGCGATGGAGGAGATCAGCCGCGCATCGGCGTCGGTTGGATTGTCGTACGGCGCGCATTCGAACCTCTGCGTCAACCAGATCCGGCGCAACGGTAGCGTCGCACAAAAGAGAAAATATCTGCCGAAGCTCGTCTCTGGCGAGCACGTCGGGGCATTGGCCATGAGCGAACCCGGGGCCGGCTCCGACGTCGTATCGATGCGTCTGCGCGCGGACCGCCGCGGTGACCACTTTGTGCTCAACGGCAACAAGATGTGGATTACCAACGGGCCCGACGCGGACACGCTGGTCGTCTATGCCAAAACGGACAGCGCGGCTGGCCCGCGCGGCATCACCGCGTTCCTGATCGAAAAGGGCATGAAGGGATTCACGACCGCGCAAAAGCTCGACAAGCTCGGCATGCGCGGGTCGAATACTTGCGAGCTGGTATTCCAGGATTGCGAGGTTCCGGAAGACAACGTACTCTCGGAGGAGGGGCGCGGCGTCAACGTGCTGATGAGCGGGCTGGACTACGAGCGTGCCGTGCTCGCCGGCGGGCCGCTCGGGATCATGGACGCCTGCATGGACATCGTGCTGCCATACGTGCACGAGCGTCAGCAGTTCGGTCAGCCCATCGGTGAGTTTCAGCTCATGCAAGGCAAAGTCGCCGACATGTATGCGACGATGAATGCCTGCAAGGCGTACGTTTACGCGGTGGCGCAGGCCTGCGACCGCGGCGAGATGGCGCGCAAGGACGCCGCGGGTGCGATACTCTACGCAGCCGAGAAGGCCACGTGGATGGCGGGTGAGGCGATTCAGGCGCTCGGCGGCAACGGCTACATCAACGAATACGCGACCGGGCGCTTGTGGCGCGATGCCAAGCTGTACGAGATCGGCGCCGGCACGTCCGAGATCAGGCGGATGCTGATCGGCCGCGAGCTGTTCAACGAGACGAAGTAGCGGTTGCGACGACCAAGAGGCGAATAGGGACGATATGGCTCTCGAAATGCGCCCGCGATGCGAGCGATGCGCGTGGCCGCTTGCCCCCGACGAGGATGGTGCATTCATCTGCAGCTACGAATGTACTTTCTGCGTGACCTGCGCCAACGCGCTCAACGGCATCTGTCCCAACTGCCATGGAGACCTTGTCCGCCGGCCGCGACGCAATCGCAGCAAGGCCGCCGCAGGTATCGCGGCCGAGGGCTAGCGGGGGCGCTGGATCGCGCGGCGACGCATCTGCAGGTTCAGTGGCGCCAGGGACGGCGCCAGCGGCCAGGTCGCATAGCGCCGAGCACACCAAGGAGAAACGTCTTGCAAAATGATCCCATCGCCATTGTCGGCGCCGCGCGAACGCCGATGGGCGGCTTTCAGGGTGACTTCGCGACGCTGGCGGCGAGTGACCTGGGAGGCGTCGCGATCAAGGCGGCGGTCGAGCGCGCAGGCATCAAGCCCGCGGAAGTCGAGGAGCTGATCTTCGGCAACTGCCTGATGGCGGGCCAGGGGCAGGCACCCGCGCGGCAGGCATCGATCAAGGCCGGGCTGCCCTTGTCGACCAATTGCACGACGCTCTCCAAGATGTGCGGCTCGGCGATGAAAGCGGCCATGCTCGCGCACGACGCGATCATCGCCGGAAGCGCCGACATCATGGTCGCGGGAGGCATGGAAAGCATGAGCAATGCGCCCTACCTGTTGCCCAAGGCACGCTCCGGCATGCGTATGGGCCACGGCAGCGTCAGCGACCACATGTTCCTCGACGGGCTCGAGGATGCCTACGACAAGGGCAAGCTGATGGGCGTCTTCGCGGAACAATGCGCGGACAAATTTCAGTTCACCCGCGAGGCGCAGGATGAATTCGCGATGCGCTCCCTATCGCGGGCGCTGGCCGCGAACAACGACGGCTCGTTTGGCTGGGAGATCGCGCCGGTGACCGTCGCTGGCCGCAAAGGTGAGCTCCTCATCGACAAGGACGAGCAGCCGGCCAAGGCGAGCCCGGAAAAGATTCCCGGCCTCAAGCCCGCCTTCAGGAAGGACGGCACGGTCACCGCGGCGAACTCGAGCTCCATTTCCGACGGCGCGGCGGCGCTGGTCCTGATGCGCCGCTCGCTCGCGGAAAAAAAGGGACTTGCGCCGCTCGCGATCATCCTCGACCACGCAACGCACGCGCAGGAACCCGGCTGGTTCACGACTGCCCCGGTTGGTGCGATGAAGAAGCTTTACGCCAAGCTCGGATGGACACCGAAGGACGTCGATCTCTATGAAATCAACGAGGCGTTCGCAGTGGTGACGATGGCGGCGATGAAGGAATTCGACCTGCCGGCGGAGAAGGTCAATATCCACGGGGGCGCGTGCGCGCTCGGACATCCGATCGGAGCTTCGGGCGCGCGCATCGTCGTGACGCTGATGGGTGCCCTGCGAAAGCTGGGCAAGAAGCGCGGCATGGCAAGCCTGTGTATCGGCGGCGGCGAGGCAACCGCGCTCGCCATCGAGCTTGCCTGACGTTCATGGCGCTGGCGTTGATCACCGGAGCGAATCGCGGCCTGGGCCTCGAATTCACCCGTCAGTACCTGCATGGCGGCTGGCGGGTGATCGGCTGCTGCCGCGATCCAGGCGCCGCCCACGAGCTTGCCAGCGCCGGCGCCGAGGTCATGAAGCTGGACGTGACGCAAGCCGCCGATGTGAGCGCCGCGTCCAAACGATTGGCCGGAACCAGCATCGACCTCCTCGTCTGCAATGCCGGCGTCTCCGGCGCACGCGGGCCGGCGCTCAGCCCGGTAACGCAGGCCGACTTCGACCAGGTCATGCACACCAACGTGTTGGGGCCGATGTGGATCTCCGCCGCACTCGCCGATCATGTGCGGCCGGGAGGCAAGATCGCCTACTTGTCGAGTCGAATGGGTAGCATCGGCGCGATGAACAATGCGGGCAGCACCCTCTATCGCGCAAGCAAGGCGGCGCTGAACGCGGTGGTGAAAGCAATATCGCTGGAGCTCGCCTCGCGTGGCGTAACGGCCATTGCGCTTCACCCCGGCTGGGTCAAGACCGACATGGGCGGAGCCGGCGCCGATATCGACGCCGCGACAAGCGTCGCCGGCATGCGCGCGGTGATCGAAGGCGCGGAATCGCGCGTCAGCGGTCATTTCTTCGATTACACGGGCAAGGAGATTCCGTGGTGATCGAGACCCACCGCTGATGCCTTCGACGCAAAATCTCGGATTATTCGCTCTGGCGTGCTTGCTGCTGGCGCTCACTCCCGGACCCAACCTGCTCTATCTCGTGTCGCGGACATTGTGTCAGGGTCGCCGCGCCGGCATCGTATCGCTGGCGGGGACTTCGTTCGGATTTGTGTTTCACGTCGTAGCCGCGGCGCTCGGCCTATCGGCTATTTTTCTGACGGTCCCGATACTCTACGACGCGATGCGCTACGTCGGCGCTGCTTACCTCCTGTGGCTCGCGTGGGACGCGTTGAGGCCCGGCGGCCGAGACCTGTTCCAGACGCGGACGCTGCCTCCGGACCCACCGGCGCGATTGTTCCGCATCGGGGTTCTCACCAGTGTGCTCAATCCCAAGGTCGCCATGTTCTATCTGGCGCTGTTTCCGCAATTCATCGACGCCACCCGCGGCAGCGTTTTGCTTCAAGGCCTCATGCTCGGATTCCTGCAGATCGCCGTCAACACGGTCGGCGACCTCTGTTTCGTGTTTGCCGCGGGCGCGATTACGGCGTGGCTCGCGCGTCGCCCACTCTGGTCCGCGCTGCAGCGTTGGGTGCTCGGCATCGTTCTCGCCGGTATCGCGCTTCGCCTCGCGGTCGACACCCGCAAATGACTTCCGCAAACGCCGCCGCGCTGTGGGCACCATCCAGCGAAGGAACTTCGGCGCAGCTTGCGACAGAGTGACAGTGAAACCAGGCCGCGCATGCTGCTGAACGAATCGCAAAGCATGGTACGCGACACCATGCGCGCTTTTGCGCAAAAGCGGCTCGCTCCATATGCCGGCGCATGGGACCGCGACCATATCTTCCCGCGCGAAGCGCTGCGCGAGCTCGCGGGTCTGGGCGCATGCGGCATCGTCATACCGGAGGCGTACGGCGGCGCAGGGCTCGATTACGTCTCGCTCGCCGTGGCTCTGGAGGAAATTGCCGCCGGCGATGGCTCCACGTCGACCATACTCAGCGTGCAGAACTCGGTGGTCTGCGGGCCGATTTTCGCGTTCGGTAACGACGACCAGAAGACAAAGTATCTGAGGCCGCTGGCAGGCGGCGCCAAGATCGGATGCTTTTGTCTGACCGAGCCGCACGCCGGCTCCGATGCGGGCGCCATCACCACCAGCGCGGAGCGCTCGGGTGCAGACTTCGTGCTCAACGGGGTGAAGCAATTCATCACCTCGGGCAAAACCGCGGACGTCGCGATCGTGTTCGCGGTGACCGATAAATCCGCCGGCAAGAAGGGCATATCGGCGTTCATCGTCGACACCGACACGCCTGGCTACAGTGCCGACCGGATCGAGGAAAAGCTCGGACAGCGCGCGTCCGATACCGCGCAAGTCGTGTTCACGAATTGTCGCGTTCCGGCGGTGAATCTGCTCGGTCGGGTGGGCGAAGGCTACCGGATCGCGCTTTCCAATCTCGAGGCCGGGCGCATCGGCATCGCGGCGCAATCGATCGGGATGGCCCGAGCGGCATTCGAGGCGGCGCTCGCCTATGCCCGCGAACGAACGAGCTTCGGCAAGGCTATCGTCGACCATCAGGCGCTGAACTTTCGGCTCGCCGACATGGCGACGACGATCGAGGCCGCGCGTCAGTTGGTCTGGCACGCGGCGAGCTTGCGCGACGCCGGACAGCCGTGCCTCAAGGAAGCGTCCATGGCCAAGCTGTTCGCATCGGAGATGGCCGAGCGTGTCTGCTCCGACGCGATTCAGATCCATGGCGGCTATGGCTACGTCACCGACTTTCCGGTCGAGCGCATTTACCGCGACGTGCGCGTGTGCCAGATCTATGAAGGCACAAGCGACATTCAGCGGATGGTCATCGGTCGCGCGCTGGTCGGATAATCGAGGATACAAATGTCCACGTCGATCGACTTCTATTTCGATTTTTCCTCGCCCTACGGCTATCTCGCGTCGGAGAAAGTCGAGGCGATGGCCGCCAGGCACGGCCGAAGCGTGGACTGGCACCCGGTCCTGCTCGGGATCATCTTCAAGCAAACGGGTGCGGCGCCGCTGACCATGATTCCGCTCAAAGGCGACTACTCCAGGCGCGACATGCCGCGCAGCGCCCGCTTTCACGGCGTCAGCGACTTCCGCATGCCGTCGAAGTTTCCGATTCCGAGTCAGGCGCCGGCGCGCATCGTGCTGTGGCAGAAACAGCGTGACGCGGCGCTCGCAGCCACCGTTGTTCACGCACTCTACCGGGCGTTCTTTGTCGACGACGTCGACATTTCGATGCCCGAAAATGCAGTCGCGGTCGCCGCAAAATGTGGCGTCGATGCTGCTGCCGCGCGAGCTGCCATCGACGATCCCGCGGTCAAGGACGCATTGAGGCAGGCCAACGACGAAGCCATTGCGCGCGGCGTATTCGGCTCGCCGTTCATCATCGTCGACGGGGAGCCGTTCTGGGGCATCGACAGGTTCGATCAGGTCGAGCGCTGGCTGGCCACGGGAGGATGGTGAGAATGCCCGTCATCGAAACCCGCCTCGACACCCAGGGTTCCACGTTCGTAAGCAACCGCGACGCGCTCGCCGCGTTGGTGGCCGACCTGAAAGCCCGTGTCGCCGAGATCGAGCAAGGCGGCGGTGCGAAAGCGCGGGAACGCCATACGGGACGCGGCAAGCTGTTGCCGCGCGAGCGGATACGGGCGCTGCTCGATACGGGATCTCCGTTTCTCGAGCTCTCCCAATTCGCCGCGTACGGCATGTACGACGATACCATCGCCGGCGCCGGCATTATCACCGGGCTCGGCCGGGTCTCGGGTCGCGAATGCGTGATCATCTGCAACGACGCGACCGTGAAGGGCGGCACCTATTACCCGATGACGGTGAAGAAGCATCTGCGCGCCCAGGATATCGCCCGCGAGAACAATCTGCCTTGCATCTACCTGGTCGACTCCGGCGGCGCGAACCTGCCCAATCAAACCGAGGTCTTTCCGGACCGCGATCATTTCGGCCGCATTTTCTACAATCAGGCGACGATGTCGGCAGAGGGCATTCCGCAGATCAGCGTAGTGATGGGCTCGTGTACCGCGGGCGGAGCGTACGTGCCGGCGATGTCGGACGAGTCGATCATCGTCCGCGAGCAGGGCACGATCTTTCTCGCCGGGCCGCCGCTGGTCAAGGCGGCGACCGGCGAGGTCGTCACTGCCGAGGAGCTGGGCGGTGCCGACGTGCACACCCGCATCTCCGGCGTCGCCGATCACTTTGCGCAGAACGACCACCATGCACTGGCCATCGCCCGCCAGATCATCGGCCGCCTGAATCGCGTCAAATCCGTGACGCTGGACGTCGCGAAGCCGCGCGAGCCGCTGTTTCCGTCCGAGGAGATCTACGGCGTCATCAATGCGGACATCAAGAAGCCCTACGACGTGCGCGAGGTCATCGCGCGCCTGGTCGATGGCAGCGACTTCGAGGAATTCAAGGCCCGCTACGGCACCACGCTGATCACCGGCTTCGCGAGGTTGTGGGGTTATCCCGTGGGTATCGTCGCCAACAACGGCGTGCTGTTCTCGGAATCTGCGCTCAAAGGCGCGCACTTCATCGAGCTCTGCAGTCAGCGCGACATACCGCTCGTATTTTTCCAGAACATCACCGGCTTCATGGTCGGGCAGAAGTACGAGGCGGGCGGGATTGCCAAGGATGGCGCGAAGCTCGTCACCGCGGTGGCCTGCGCCAAGGTTCCCAAGTTCACCGTGATCATCGGCGGCAGTTACGGCGCCGGCAACTACGGCATGTGCGGCAGGGCATTTAATCCGCGCTTTCTGTGGATGTGGCCCAACGCGCGCATCTCGGTCATGGGAGGCGAACAGGCGGCGACCGTGCTGGCGACGATCCGCCGCGACGCCATCGAGGCCAAGGGAGCCGCGTGGAGCGCCAACGAGGAGGTCGCGTTCAAGTCGCCGATCCGCGAACAATACGAGCGCGAAGGCCATCCGTACTACGCCAGCGCACGCTTGTGGGATGACGGCGTGATCGATCCCGCCGATACCCGCAAGGTGCTCGGGCTAGCGATCTCGGCGGCGCTGAACAAGCCGGTCGAGGCGACCCGCTTCGGCGTGTTCCGGATGTAAGGCCATGGCCGATCCCGGAGCCACCTGTTCGACACTGGAAATAACGGTAAGCGGTGCGATCGCGCGCGTCGCGCTCAACCGCCCCGACGTTCACAACGCATTTGACGAGACCTTGATCTCTGAGCTCACGCACGTCGTCAGGACGCTCGACGCGGACGCAGGCATTCGCGTGCTCGTGCTCGAGGGGCGGGGAAAAAGCTTCTGTGCCGGCGCCGATCTCAACTGGATGAAGAAGATGGCCGCCTTCTCGCACGCCGAGAATCTCGCCGATGCCAGCAGCCTGGCCGCGATGCTGTCGGCATTGAACGGCATGTCCAAGCCGACCGTCGCCCGCGTGCACGGTGCCGCCTACGGCGGTGGCGTCGGACTCGTCGCCTGCTGCGATATCGCGATCGGCACACCCGGCGCGACGTTCGCGCTGTCGGAGACGCGTCTCGGCCTGATTCCGGCCGCGATCAGCCCTTACGTGATCGCGGCGATCGGCGCCCGCGCCGCCCGCCGCTATTTTCTTTCCGCGGAGCGCTTCGGCGCCGAGGAGGCGCGCCAACTGGGGCTCTTACACGAGCTCGTGCCCGAGGCGGAGCTCGACGCGGCGGTCGACCGGCTCGTTGCTTCACTGCTCGACGCGGGTCCCCAAGCGCAGTCGGAAGCGAAGCTGCTGATTCACGCCGTCGCGCAACGGCCGATCGACCAGGCAGTGATTGGCGACACCGCCAAACGCATCGCACGGGTTCGCGCCACGCCCGAAGCCAAGGAGGGCGTCTCCGCGTTCCTCGCCAAGCGCAAGCCCGCCTGGGTTTCGCGGGATAAATGAACGCCCGAAGATGGAACACCTCGACACCACGCAACTGATCGCGCTCGCCGCGGCGCTCGGATGGGCGAGCGGGATACGGCTCTACGCGGTTCTGTTTGTCGTCGGAGCGGTCGGTTTTGCGGGATGGTTCGAGATCCCGGAGCACCTGCGGGTGCTATCGCATCCGCTGGTCCTTTGCGCCTCCGGATTCATGGTCGCTGCGGAGTTCTTCGCCGACAAGATTCCCGGCTTCGATTCGGTGTGGGATGTGGTGCACACCTTGATTCGCATCCCGGCCGGTGCGGTCCTCGCGGCAAGCGTCTTCGGCGATTCGCCGCCGGCGTGGATGCTCGCCTCCGCGATCCTGGGCGGAACGCTCGCCGCCGGAAGCCACTTCACCAAGGCGGGCGCACGCCTGGCGATCAACACATCGCCCGAGCCGATGTCGAACTGGGCGGCGTCGTTCGGCGAGGATTTGTTGGTCGGCACGCTTCTGTATCTGGCGCTCGCGCATCCGGTCGCGCTCTTCGTCGTGCTGGCGCTGTTGATCGGCGCATCGCTATGGCTGCTGCCGAAGTTGTGGCGCTTCATCCGGGCGATGTCGGCGCGAATCTCGCGCGTCCTTCACGGCGGCGCACCGAACGGTTCGGCGACGCGAAAATCAGCCGATGTTTGACCGCATTCTGATCGCCAATCGCGGCGAGATCGCTTGCCGCGTCGCGCGCACCGCGCGGCGCATGGGAATCCGCACCATCGCGGTGTATTCGGACGCCGATGCCGGCGCACTTCACGTCGCCGCTTGCGACGAAGCACATCGTCTCGGGCCGCCGCCGCCGCGGGAGAGTTATTTGCGCGGCGATCGCATTATAGAAATCGCCAGATCGGCGGGCGCGCAGGCGATCCATCCCGGCTACGGCTTTCTGTCCGAGAACGCAGCATTTGCCGCAGCAGTCGCGGCGGCTGGGCTCGTCTTCGTCGGTCCTCCTCCAGCCGCTATTCGCGCGATGGGTTCCAAATCCGAATCGAAAAGCATCATG
This sequence comes from Betaproteobacteria bacterium, assembly GCA_005883655.1. Taxonomy (GTDB): domain Bacteria; phylum Pseudomonadota; class Gammaproteobacteria; order Burkholderiales; family Casimicrobiaceae; genus PALSA-1003. The sequence goes on from VBDA01000108.1 coordinate 14,137, forward strand.
GCCAAGGCCGGCGTTCGCCTGGT
>VBDA01000452.1 GCA_005883655.1 Betaproteobacteria bacterium
CTTCATGCTCTTGCCCAGCTCACCGCCGATGTAGTCAGGATCGAGGCCGTTGCTGTGCAGCGCGGTCACCGTCGCAATCGTTACGCCACCGACCTTCACGCTTGCGCCGAACCGTGCGAGGATCGAATCCCTCGGGTCGCCGCCATTCGCCTTCAGCCTGCCCGCGAAAAAGGGCGGCATTTCGCTGCCCGTCACGATCTTCGCCTTCTTGGCCAGCGCGATGTTTGCCGTGTTCGAATTCGGCAGCGCCGACACCGACACGTCGGGGTTCGCGCAGCTGCCCGAGTTAGGCTCCTTGTTGTGCGCGTTGCCCACGTGGTCGCCATGCATGTGGCTGACGAGGATGATGTCGATCTTACCCAACCGGGGATCGTTCGGTCCGGCGACCGTACGACCGGCGTCGTAGAGTATGCGTGTGCCGTTCGGATCCTCGAAGATCAGCGCCCGGTCCTGCGGGCAAAACTCGCCGTCCTGACCGCCGAGCGGCGTCACCTTTACATTGGCCGCCAGGGCTACCTGCGCAATCAATGCGGCCGTGCAGCCGACAAGTGTCATCCAGACCACCGAATTCCTCCTCATGCGGTTTCTCCTTTTGGGTTCAAAAGCCCGCCGGCGGGCGCCTGGTTGAGCGACGGGTTGGCATCATTCAAGACGAGCCACAACGGCGCCACGCATTCCGACCCTCTCGATCGCCGCTTTGACTCGCCCCTCGGATTTTGCGTCCTCAATGAACCGGCGCGCGTATCCGAGCCCTGCATCCCGGCCCTTCGGCATCACCATAGCGTGCGGATCGACACCGGGCCGACCGTCGAGGACTCGAGAACCAGGCAATTGATTCGACACCTCAAACAGGCTTGGCTTGATGCTGAAGATTGCGTCTGCGGTCCCGGATTTCAGCGTGTCCAATGTGCCAGCGAGGCTTGAGGCTCGGACCACCACGGCATTCTTTAGTGTGCGAGAAAGAAAGACATCTGGCTGGGACTTCTCCTGCACGGCAACTCGAATGCCGGGCCGATCCACGTCAGCCATTGTCGAGATGGAAGAACCGTTGGGGACGAGGTAGCCGAATTCCATCTCCAGGTGCAGCGCGGTGAAGTCCCACTCCTTCGCGCGCGCGGGACTAAACCCAACAAAAGCAACGTCCCAAGCGCCGGATTTCCCGCCGTCGAGAACGGCTCCGACTGATGGGTACAGAACCGGTTCAAACGGAACCCCGATGCGCTGGGCCAACTCCTTTCCAAGGTCAAATCCCACTCCCTTCATCTCACCCGTTACGGAGTCGACTATTACATTGTGAGGACTGCCAAGCTGGAGCCCAACGCGAAGCTTGCCGGTTGGAGCCAAAGCCTGCCTCACTTCCGGTGTCGGGGCAGCGTTCATGCCAGCACATCCCATAAGCAGCAGTACAAGTATCCCAGTCGTCAGCCAATGAGTCGGTCGCATTGCATGCTCCTCGGAGTTACTGTTGCTCTCTAAACGCAACAAGCTAACCGGTGCCGACGCGCGGGCGCAAGCCCGTTGGCGGACGGAATCTTCTTCCGATTCGTGCCGGGTTAGGCGCGCTCATGACGGATCACGTTGAACCTCTCGTCCTCGGTTGGGGCCTCGAAGTACGCGGTGATCACATCGAACTCGGCGTCTGTAGTCCAGGGAGAGCCGGCGGGCAGAACTTCGCTCCGCTGCCTCAACTGGCGCTTACAGAGATCATTCCGCGCGTCTATGTACTGTAGCTCGTGCTCGACGCCGGCGCCCTCGAAAAGCCCTCGAAACCATTGGCGCTGGGCTCTGGTATTGCCGGGAAAGTCGAGGACGACGGAGACACCCCGAGACAAGAGTTCTTTGATGTGATGCGATAGGGCAACCCTTACTCGAGCGGAGTACTTTACGAAGTCGTCGATGTCTCGAATCTCGCCGGGATACAAAGCACTGAGGATTTCGTCCTGAACGAAGATAACCGCGTTCTTTGTCCGCGCCAAATCCCTCGCATGAGTTGACTTACCGGCGGCCATCTTCCCGCACATGAAGTACAGCTTGGCCCGCTCAACCGTCATGCTGGTTCCAGAGGCGTAACGATTAAGTTAAGCGGCGCGCCGCGCTGCCGTTCGAAAACGAGAAGTCGCGTATCGGCGCGTCCGCTTCAACGCAGGGTTGGGCCGCGGCGCTTTCGCGGGCGACATCGCATTCCGCCTATCGGAAGTTCCCGGAGGAACTGGGAGAGCCTGAAGTTTCTAATTGATCACGAAGACCATGCATGTCAATAAGTGACCATACGTCGGTGATCTTCCCACCGACAATGCGGTACATCGCAAAGTCATAAACCCTCATACGCTTGCCAGTGACGGGAATCCCTGCAAATTCGCCTCGTTGCGTACCTTCCAACGTGACTCGTGCAGCGAGTAGGTCCTCCCGCTGGACGATGTCCTCGATTTCGAAATGCACATCAGGGAAGGCGTTGAATAGTGATTGTGCACGCCCCTTCAAATAGTCCAAACCTGTGCCGGCGACGACACCCGGAGTCATGCTATGGACTCTCGCATCGGCTGCGAAGAACTGGGCTAGCGCTTCTGGATTATGGGAATTCCAGACTTCTTCAGTGTAACGGTCATATGGGAATGAATGCACACTGTCCGCCATGGTTCTACCTCCGCGATACATCGTGGTTGGACGACGCCTAACGCAACAAGCTAACCGGCGACCGACGCGCGGGCGCAAGCCCGCCGGCGGGCGTCCGGTTGAGCGACGGGTTAGGCATCTGCTCTCCCAAATGGCGCATGACTGATTCAACTTACGATGTTGGCGTTAAGCAGAACCTCAGAGTGAGCGCCTGTGTATCACCGCCCAAAGCGGCCCACCCAAACACACCAGAAGGCCTGCAATCCCCAGCACCATAAAATACCACTCGGGTTTGTCGTACGCCGCACCCATGAGCGCAAGGCCTACGACGACGCACAATAGCGCGATTCCAATTCGATTCTTGGCTGCCACTATGAAGATGCCTAACGATCATCGGTCCTTCACAAAGCAGACGGCCTACGAATCCAGTTACGTGGCGACCGCGGCTACCAGCGCGAGAACCGTGAACAACCAGGATTGCTAGATTACTGAATCACCTCGTCCGCGCGCGCCAGCACCGACGGGGGGATCGTGAGGCCCAGTGCCTTCGCGGTTTTCAGGTTGATCACCAGCTCGAACTTGGTCGGCTGCTCGACGGGCAAGTCGCCGGGTTTGGCGCCCTTGAGAATCTTGTCCACGTAGGTCGCGGCGCGCCGAAACAAATCAGCATGGTTCGGTCCATAGGCCATCAGGCCCCCGGCATCGACAAATTCCCTCGATGTGTACACTGCTGGCAACCGGTTCTTTGCCGCCAGGTCCACGAGGCGTCTATGCTCTCTCCTGAACATGTTGGCTGGCAGCACGGTCAGAGCATCTGCGCTCGCCCGGGTCATGTCCGAGAAGGCCATGTCGAAATCGGCGGGACCTCGCACCTCAACGAATTGAAGCCGCACCCCCAGCGCCCGCCCCGCGACGTCTGTTGCCTTCAGGTAG
>VBDA01000453.1 GCA_005883655.1 Betaproteobacteria bacterium
CGCCGTTGAGGAGCGGCAGCCAGTTCTTCGGCCAATGCGCCATGAAGTACGCCACCGCCATATCACCAGATAGAACGAACGCAACCGGTCGACTGAACAGCCCGATCAGTAGGAGCAAGCCTCCTCCGGCTTCCAGCACGCCCTGCAGTCCCATTAGGGACATCAGTTGGAAGTTGTCGAACATCGCCTGATGCGGCATCTGGAACAGCTTGGCGGTCCCGTGCATCATGAACAGCAGCGCCGTAACGATACGCAGCACGCTTAGCAGGCGTGGCGACCAAACTTGGAAAAAGCTCTGCTCGCTGACCATGTCTTTCCTCCGTCGTTTGTGTATCGAGTAGCCTCGACCTTTGTAATCGTTTGCTGGGACATTCTCTCGGGATTCTCATCCTAGTCGTGAGCGGCTGCAACTGGCCGACCGTTGCGCGCATACGTTTCCCGATGCGCGATCGTTCGCCTGGAGATCGCGTTTTGAGCACCGCCGGGGATGAACACGGCTGCGGAAACCGGTCAGGAATACTTTGCGGATTCCTGGGCCAGCACAGCGCTTTTGCTAGAAGCTAACCGGCGAACTCGGCCAGTCTTCGAAACGCCTTAAGCTTCTCGCTGCGATCGATTTTCGCGCCGTTGAGCGCGTGATGCATGACTTCGATCGTCTTGTCGTAGGTGGACCGGTCGACTGGATAAGGCGTTCCATCCTTTCCTCCGTGCGCGAACGAATAGCGCGCCGGATCTCTGTGGCTGGCGCGGGTGCCGTAGATCAGCTCCGAGGTGAGCGCGAGCGCGCGTAGGGTCTTCGCGCCGACTCCTTCGATAGCCAGCAGCGACTCGAAATCGGCAGGGGCCTTCTCGTAGGTTCGCAGCAAGATTTTTTTCAGGTATTTCGGATCGATGTCGATCCTTGCCACTTGGTGGCGCCGAGGCATATCGAGCAGCGGCAGGTGCCGCAATGCCTCGAGGGTCGCTTCAGGTTTCTCCGCGGCGAGGGTCGCGGAAGCGGACCGCGCTTCTGCGCTTTCCTTCGCGACGAGGTTCAAGGTGGGAGCGGTAGCGTCGCAGCAAATCGCGGCGTGCGGTTCGCTCACGTAACTGCTGACGTTATCGGACAGCCAGTGGTAGCGACGCGCCATGGACGTGGCGTCGCTCATCCCCTGCTGCACGATGCACCACTGTCCTTTCGCGGTGAAAACAAACGAGTGATGGTAGAGCTGATAGCCGTCCTGGATCGCGGAGTTGTCCACCTTGGCGGAGATGCGACTCGCATAGACGAGCGGCTCCGGATCGCGTCCGATGCCTTCGCACGCCGTGGTGATCTCGGCCGGTGTCCTGCGCGACGTTGCGCCCTTGCCTCCGGCGACAAAGATTCCGAGATCGTTTTCGGTTCCACGCAAGCCTTCCTTCAGAGCGCCGCAGACTGTCGTCGTGAGGCCGCTCGAATGCCAGTCAAAGCCGAGGACGCAGCCGAAGGCCTGGAACCAATACGGGTCCGACAGTCGCCGCAGGACTTCTTCTCGCCCGAATTCACTTGCGAGGAAGATCACGATCTCGCGCGAAAGCGGAACCATCCGCTCGAACAGATAGCGCGGCGCTTTGCCGCCGTGCAGAGGGAGATACGCGAACCCGGTGCGGGACATTGCGGTGACAGGAAGTCAGGTAGAGGGGTCTGGCTCCCCTTCGGTCTGCAGGGAATCTTACTCTGACCGAGACGCGCGCTAATGGTTCTGCGCGATGATCGTCCGTTGGTGCGTGCCGATGCCGGATGTGGCAGGCATCGAACAGCACTGGTCTTCCTGCCGATTAGACGAAAGCGCTTTCCCTTCCGCGCGCGCAGCGG
>VBDA01000454.1 GCA_005883655.1 Betaproteobacteria bacterium
CGGCCATGACCGGGCAGGTGTCGAGTGCTGCGCTCGCCGCCTGCAGGCGGTGCAGCGCGTAATGGAGCTTCGCGTGCGCGAGACATGGAAAGGATACCTTGTTCCCGCGCGCGGTCGCCGCATCGAGCAGCACCTGCGCATTCCGATAGTCGTCGTAGTTGCCGGTCAGCCTCGCGCGCTCGGTGTAGAGCGTCACCGTTTCCAGCGCGACCAGGGTGTTGTCCGGTTGCTGGTCGATGAAGCGAACGGCATCGTTGATGGCGGCGTCGAGCGTCGCCGCTTCCCGATCATAGGTAATCTGATTCGCGCTACCTTTCTGCTGTTGCGCGCCGGTCGCCGCCCGTACGTCTTGTCTCGCAGCGACGCTCGGCGGCGCGGCGTCCTTCGAGCTTTCGCCGCACGCTACTAGCAGGCACAAAAAAAACAGGCTCAGTGTGGCGCTGAGCCTGGATTCGAGAATGCAATGCATGAATGCCGTCGTGGCGCGCCTTGACCTTCGCTGCCCAATCAGGGAAAGGGATTCGCCGCTCGCAGATGCGGGAACGTCACCGGCGATAGTGTCCCGGTCTCGTCCCGGGTGGGATCGATGACGCCCACCAGCGTGTTGATCGTATGCGGTGCCCCCGTCCCCGAAATCTTCAGCAGCGACGCGGCCAGCAAGCGGTCGACCACCGGATCGTCGAAGTGTCGACCGTTCGGCCAGCCGACAGCAACGTTGGGGTCGTAGGTGATCACGTCCGGCAGCACGACCGGTGCGACCTGGGCTACGCACATCGAAATGTCGACTTGGCCGATACCCGAGGGCGGCAAGACCATTTCGGTGGAACACGGCGTGAGACCGAGCGCGCGAAGCTGGGGGCCGAGCTTGTAGTGGTAGTTGGCAAGCGAGTTGATCTGCGGCCCCACGGTCAGGATGAACGCGAAATCGCGCGCGTCGTTGACGGGATCGCCGCGATTGAAAGCATCGCGCTGATCGTTGAAATTGTTGAATTTGTTGGCGGAGCCGGGGTTGACCGGCTTGCCGTTGCCGTCAACCGGCGTCGGGCTGTCGACCGTCTTGGAGAGCAGCGCCGTTGCGAGGGCCGGTTCTCCCATTCGATCGATGCGCACGTAACGATCGGCCGATGCCGTGTTGAAAGTGAAGTTGTTGTTCCCGCCATCGTCGTCGCCGTTGCAACCGCCTAGCACGGCCGCGACACCCAGACCCACAAAAATCTTGGCTGCAGTCATCAGTTTATTCATCTATTCACCCCGCGAACCGGCTGGTTGTCGACCCGGATCTTCGGGCGCGTGCCGTTGGCTGCTTTTGGCGCCACGGTGTCAAGATCCATTTCGAACACGATCGCGGAGACGTTGCGGCCCGCAAACGAGTCGCGACGCGGCTGGTTGCCGGTGAGCCTGAAAGAGGAAACGAGATCTCCGTTCTGGCCGGGCGTCGCAAAAGTGTTCAGCAGTGCGCTAAAACCCTCGAAATCGAAGAAGAAAGGATCGTTGCGCAGGCCGGCGAACGCTCTCCCGCTTGGCCCCGAGAAGACCTGCTCGATGAAGCCGGAAAATTTGGCAGTGCCACCGGGAACATTCTCGAGCTGCAGTGCGCATTGCCCTGAGTTGTTCTTGCCGAAGCGGGCGTAGATCTGGATGTCCGGAATGCTGTCGAAGCTACCCGAAGCGTCGGCCCGATCGATGTTGTACGTAAACAGGATATCCGGGTCGCAGTAGAAGCTTCCGTCGATTCGCGAGCGCGGCGCCGGCCGGCCGCCGAAAGTGATCGCGCCCACCAGCTTCGAAGGGATTTCCGGTGATGGGAAAATGAACACGTCCGCAATGTCAGCGGCCGGATCCGCATCGGTTCCCGGCGATTCGGCGTGGTCCGCCGACATCGCCGCGAAGCTTATCAGCGTGGCCCCGACCGCGAACAGTCGCGCCACCGACTTCAGTTCAAGCACCATTTTGTCGCCTCCCTGGAAACGAGGGTTGTTGGAAGAACGTCGCGACCCCGCGCGCGCTAACTCGAGACCAGTCGAGAGTGTTGTACGCTGCTGCGCCCATGTCAATAGGCCACGCGAGGCGGCTGCACGACGCGAAAATAGGCTGCTGCAGCGCAGGGGTCTGCATCGCAGCGCCTATATACGCGCGGCGATGCGTAGCGGATGCATTTCAGATATGCGCGCTGTCACGCATTGCATGTAGGTTAACGCTTGCCGTGCCCATTTCTGGTGCGCGCGCCGCGACCCTTCGACGCTTCCGTAATCGATGCTGCGTGCGACGGCCTGCGCGATGACGGGATTGACTGCGCCGTCCATCGGGCGCCGGCTTAGTGAGGTGCTGCTACCGGGCGCTCGTCCTCGATGTATTGCCGGATGATTGCCTCGAAATCGCGATCGGCCCGCATGCCCAGCGCCGGACCGAGAACCGGCGCGAAGTTCGCCGGCCATGTTGCCACGATGCGATCGATGGCCGGATCGATTTGCCATTTCACGCGTGCCGCGACCGCCTCCCCGGCAACGCTTTTCAACGCGTCGATCATTTGTCCGACGCCAACGCGCAGCCCAGGCACATTGACCGAGCGGGTGTGCGCGAAGCCGGCCTTGGCGAACTGGGCCGCAGCCGCTTCGTGACCCGCGATCAGGTTGGCGATCACGGTTCGCGGCGACGTGACCCACGTCGCGGTGGTTGCCGCGACCGGACACACCGCGTCGACTCCCGACAGGGGCTCGCGGATGATGCCACTCGCGAACGAAGATGCGGCGCGATTCGGCTTGCCCGGCCGCACGGTGACCGTAGGCAGGCGCAACGAGCGGCCGTCGATGAAGCCCTTGCGCGTCATGTCGTAGACCATCAACTCGCCCATGGCTTTTTGCGCTCCGTAGGAAGTTTGCGGAGTGATGGGCGAGTCGTCGCGGACCGGATCGGGTAGCACTCCGCCGAAAACCGCGAGCGAGCTGGCGAAGACGAATTTTGGCGGCCGTGCGAATTTTCTGCATCGCTCGAGAAGGGCGCGGGTCGCGTCGAGGTTGACATGCATGCCGGTATCGAATTCGGCTTCCGCCTGGCCGCTTACCACCGCAGCGAGGTGAAACACCGAATCCGTTTCCGGCGTGAGCGCACGGTCGATGAGCGCCGGATCGGCGAGGTCACCAGTGTTGCTTTCGACGCGAGGATCGGTCACCGATGGTTGCACGACATCGATCAAGACCAACTTTTTCACGTCGCGCCGGGCGCCGCTGGCATCGGTGAGCTGGCCGCGTTCGAGAATGCTGCGGGCGAGGCGGCTGCCGAGAAATCCAGCCCCGCCGGTGATCACTACGCGCATCAAAGTCCCTTGTATAGCCGTCTTCCCGCCCATCGAGCGCGGGGTCGCATGCCTGTGCACAGCATTATAAGATAGAGGATCCTGCCTGCCTTGCGTAAGCATTACTAAGCCAGTGACCGCCGCGATCGATCGGATATGCGCGGCAATCGCCGATGAGGGCTGCGCAATCGAAGCC
>VBDA01000455.1 GCA_005883655.1 Betaproteobacteria bacterium
CCGATTCCGGTCGGGGCGCGAAAGCCGTCCGCGGCGGCGTTCGCACTCGCCGCGCTTATCATCGCTGCCACCAGCACGCCTAGCACGCGGCGAAAGATCTTTGGACGCCGCTCGAGGAGATAGTGAAGTTTCATATGGGTATGTGATCGGTGATTGCTTGTCAATGATCGCAAGTGCTGGCGGGCGACGGCGAAAGCATCCAGTGCATTGCGCGACACCTGCGGGCGAATCGGTCGTAAGTGCTCGCGATGCATTCTAAGGGCGCGCGCAGCTACGGGCAAGGATCATCGTCCGGCCGCGGGAGTGCCAGCAGAGACAAAAGAAATACACTAAACTAGGATGTTAGGCACGCCGGACGGCGCACGGTGCGCGATCGGCACGATCCAATAAAGACGGCCAAGCGCCGCAGAAAAGGAGCCTGTCGCCATGACTTCCGGAATGCTTTTCGCGCTTGCGATCAGCGTGCTGGTGGTCGCGGTGCTTTTCGGGCTCGTCCGCCGGCAGCGGAGCGGCGCGAAGTCGAACCCCGGAGGAGAGTCGACCAGCACCACCGTGCAGTGGACCGAGGGCGAGACCACGAGGCTCTTGTCCAGCGCCGAGCTCCCGGGCCTGTATCTGTTGCGCTCGCGCTTCCTGTCGAAGGCCGAGAATGTCGTCTACCTCCTGCTCAAGGCTGCATTTCCGCGGCACGAGATCTTCGCGCGCGTACGGCTGGCAGATGTGCTGCAGGTGAAAATCGGACCGCAGGGAATGGAGCGGCTGCGCGCGTTTCGCAAGATCGCCAACCAGCACGTCGGGTTTGTAGTCTGCGATCGGGACATGACCATCGTTGCCATTGTCGACTCGAAGGAGCCGGAGCAGGTGCAGAATCCGCGCGACCAGAAGCTAGAGATCATCAAGCAGCGTTGCCTGCAAGCGGCGCAGGTCAAATATATGTGTGTGTATCCGCCGACACTGCCTCGCTACCGCGAGCTGCGCGAGCAAATCCTCGGACCCGCGGCCGATCTCGTCTGAGTTGGCCTAGCGCTGCTTACGCGGCTTCGTCACGAGCTGTTGGCGTTACGCTAAGAAGCGATCCGCGGCCGCGTGCTGCCGGACGCGACCGTGCCGCCGCGCATCGCCAGCCAGGTACCTCCCAGGATCAGCGAGCCCCCCAGCAGCATGTTGATGCTAAGCGGCTCGCGCAAAAACAGGTAGCCCCAGAGAACGCCGAAAAGCGGAATGAGGAAGGTGACGCTTAGCGCGCGTGCCGGGCCGATGTTCGCGATCAGCCTGAAATAAAGCAGGTACGCGATAGCGGTCGATCCGACGGCCAGCGCGAATACATTGGCGGCGACGATAGATGTCATCTGCCCATTCATGGGGGCGAGCGGGAGGGCCGGCGCGAGCACGATCGCCGCGGCCAGCTGACTGTAGAGCGCAGTCGAGAAACTGGGGACGCCAGCCATGCGCACCTTGGCGTAGACGCTTGCAATACCGTAGCACATCGCCGCCGCAAGGCATGCGAACACCGCGGCGAGCGCGTATGCGGTAATGGGCTCGGGTCGCCAGCCGACAAGCAACACGACTCCGGCGAGTCCGAGCGCCATTCCCGCGAGTTTCGACAGCGGCAACGGGTCCTTGAGCCATAGTGCCGCGGCGAGAGCGCCGAAAAACGGACTTGTCGCGTTGAGGATTGCCGCGGTCGATGCAGCGATGTACTGGCCGGCGAAGCAGAAGAGCGCGAATGGCAGAGCCGAATTGACGACGCCGATGACCAGGAAATCTCGCCAGCGCTCGCGCAAGGCCGGGATCCTCCCGCGCGACAGCGCGAGCATGATCAAGACCACAAATGCGAGCGCGACTCGGCTTTCGGCGAGCCAGAGCGGCCCTACGACGGGTGCGGCAACGCGAATGAAGGCGAAAGAGCCGCCCCAAAGCGCCGCCAGCGCGACCAGGCGCGCCAGGTCAGCCGGCGACATCTCAAGCCGCGGCGGCAGCCGGTTGCGCGGGCACCAGGGCGAGCTGGCCGCGAGCGCGCGCAAACGCGCGTTCGTGCTCCAAAAGCCATGCCTTGCGCCACAATCCACCGCCGTACCCGGTCAGCGTTCCGTCGGCGCCGATCACGCGATGGCACGGCACCATAAGCGTGAGCTTGTTGTCGCCGTTGGCACGCCCGACCGCACGCACCGCCGCCGGCCGCCCGATTTTTGCGGCGACGTCGGCGTACGCAAGCGTCTCCCCGGGAGGAATCGCGCGCAGCGTCTCCCAAACCGCGCGCTGGAAGGGCGAGCCGGTGAGCTGCAGCGGAGTCGTGAATGTCAGCGAGCGCCCCGCGAAATATGCGTCGAGCTCCTCGCCAATACCTTTGAGATGGCGGTGCTCACCCGGAACGACGCGCTGCGTAAGGCGGCGGCGCAGCGCCTGCACTTCGCGTTCCAGGCCGCGGCGGTCGACGAATTCGAGCAGATACAGCCCGGCATCGTTGGCCAGCGCGAGCATCGGGCCGAGCGGTGTCTCGAACCATTTGGCGTATAGGCAATCGACGTCGTGGGCGAGGCTCGGCGCAGTGCCGAAGACTTTGCCGAATGCTTCACGGAAACCGCTCGATGATTCAAATCCCTGATCAAGTTGCAAGTCGATCATGCTTTTCCCTTCTCTGACGCCGGTTAACGCCATGCCCATCCGCCGGGCGCGGTGGTAGGCGTGAAAG
>VBDA01000109.1 GCA_005883655.1 Betaproteobacteria bacterium
AATATCGTCATTCCCACGAAAGCGGGAATCCAGTGTCTTTGCACGAACATGTACGATCCGTCACCCAAATCGGTAATTTTCAGGAAAGCGCGAGGCCGGACTTGATGCGCGCGCGCACAGTCTCGCGACCAAGTAGCGCCAGTACCGCGTCGATTGGCGGGCTCTGCGGAACACCCGTGACGAGCGGACGCACAGCCATCATGATTTGGGGCGGCTTGAGGCCCTTCCTTGCCGCGACCGATTTGATTGCGGCGCCAATGGCCTCGCGGGTCCAGTCAATACGCTCGAATTCCTCGAGTAAGTCCGGAAGCGCGGCTCGCACTCCATCGGTCATCACCTTGGCAAACTTTTCCGGAATCTGTGACGCATTCTGTGGCGGCTCGTAGAAGTAATGCACTTCATCGCGCATCTCGGCGAGCGTCGCGACCCGATCGCGGACCAGCGCTGCGACGCTCGCGAGCGGGGGACCGCGCGAGATTTCGAGCCCCGCTCGCTCCAGGAACGGGCGCAACCGCTCTGCGAGCGCCTCGTCGGTAAGCCGCTTGATATGCTCATGATTGACCCATAGCAGCTTGTCGGCGTCGAACCGCGCCGGCGCCGGATTCACGTGCGCGATGTCGAACCAGCTTACCAGTTGCTCGCGCGTGAAGATTTCGTCGTCGCCGTGCGCCCAGCCGAGGCGAGCGAGGAAATTGACCATCGCTTCGGGCAAAAACCCCTCGTCCGCGTAATGCATGACGCTGACGGCGCCATGGCGCTTGGAAAGTTTGGTTCCATCAGAACCCAATACCGTCGGCAGGTGGCCATAGACGGGAGGTTCGGCGCCGAGCGCGCGAATCATGTTGATCTGTCGTGGCGTATTGTTGACGTGGTCATCGCCGCGAATCACGTGCGTGATCTTCATGTCCAGATCGTCGACGACGACGCAAAAGTTATACGTCGGCGTTTCGTCGCTGCGGGCGATGATCAGGTCATCGAGCTCGGCATTGGCGATCTCGATCCGGCCCTTCACCTGATCGTCCCAAGCGACGCTGCCTGAAAGCGGATTCTTGAATCTGATGACCGGTGCGATACCCGGTGGCGGACGTTGTCCCTGCTTCAGATTTTCCGGCCGCCAACGGCCGTCGTAGCGCGGCTTTTCGCCATCCGCGACCTGCTCGGCACGCAGCGCGTCGAGCTCCTGGACAGACATGTAGCAGTGATACGCATGTCCCTGCGCCAGCATTTGCGCCAGGACCTCGCGATAACGATCCATCCGCTGCATCTGGTGGTAGGGACCTTCGTCGTAATCCAGCTCCAGCCAGGCCATGCCGTCGAGGATGGCCTGGATCGCCTCGGGCGTCGAACGTTCGACGTCGGTATCTTCGATACGAAGGATGAATTGGCCCTCGTGCCGCCGGGCGAACGCCCAGGCGAACAATGCGGTTCGTGCGCCGCCAAGGTGCAGGAATCCGGTGGGACTCGGCGCGAATCGGGTGCGAACGGGAAGAGAAGCGCTGGACATGGTTTACAGATTCGCTAGCGCCCAGGCACAACTTGAAGTTAATCCGGTTGCCAGCGAAGATCGAGCGTTGTCGGCGTCGCCGGATTGGTGGGTTCGGCCTTCAACGACAGCGGCCCAGCGGTGTGCCCGTGCGGCCAGAAGCGCGCGACGCGCCTCGCTTCCGCCTCATTGGCGTTGACCGGAAAAGTGTCGTAGTTGCGCCCGCCCGGATGCACGACGTGATACGTGCAGCCGCCGATCGCGTGCGCCGCCCAAAGGTCGACCAGATCGAAAGTCAGCGGCGCCTGCACGCCGATGGTCGGGTGCAGCGCCGACGACGGGGCCCAGGCGCGGAAACGAACCCCGGCGACGAACTCCCGCGCGACACCGGTCGCAGTCAGCGGCAGCGTTCGCCCGTTGCAGGTTACGGCATGCCTGCCGGCGATCATGCCGCACACCTTGACCTGCAATCGCTCGACCGAGGAGTCGACATAGCGTGCGGTGCCGGTTCCGGCAACCTCCTCGCCCAGCACATGCCAGGGCTCGATCGCCTGGCGAAGCTCCAGCGTGACGCCGTCGTAGGCGACTGAACCGAAACGCGGGAAGCGGAACTCGACGAAGGGGTCGAACCATTCACTCGCGAATGGATAACCGAACGCCTTCAGCTCATCGACCACGTCGCGCATGTCCGCCACGACGAAATGCGGCAGCAGCCAACGATCATGCAGGGCTGTTCCCCAATGGACCAGCTTGCCGCGGTAAGGCTCGCGCCAGAACCGCGCCACGAGGGAGCGCAGCAGCAGCATCTGCACCGCGCTCATCTGCGCATGCGGAGGCATTTCGAAGCCGCGGAATTCGAGCAACCCCAGGCGCCCGGTTGGAGTGTCGGGCGAATAGAGCTTGTCGACCGAAAACTCCGCGCGGTGAGTGTTCCCGGTAAGGTCGGTCAACAAATGGCGCAGCGTTCTATCGACCAACCATGGTAGCGACTCGTCCTTCTTGAACTTGTGCTTGCGCGACAACTGCTGAAAGGCGATCTCCAACTCATAAAGACGATCGTCTCGTGCCTCGTCGACGCGAGGCGCTTGGCTGGTCGGGCCGATGAACATGCCCGAAAACAAATACGACAGCGCCGGATGGTTCTGCCAGTAGGTGACGAGGCTCTGCAGCAGATCGGGGCGTCGCAGCAGCGGGCTGTCCGCGGGAGTGGCGCCTCCGAGGGTGACGTGGTTGCCGCCGCCGGTGCCGGTGTGGCGGCCGTCCAGCATGAATTTTTCGGTTCCCAGGCGAGCCTGGCGCGCTTCCTCGTAGAGCGCGCTGGCGGTCGCCATAAGTTCGCGCCAGGATGCGGCGGGATGAACGTTGACTTCGATCACGCCCGGATCCGGCGTGACGCCGAGCAAGCGCAAATGTGGATCGCGTGGCGGTGGATAGCCCTCGATCGCTACCGGAATATGCATTGCGCTCGCGACGAGCTCAATTGTGCCCAGCAAGGCGATGTATTCGCTGGCGTGCTTGAGCGGAGGCATGAAGATGTAGAGGTTGCCTTCGCGCACCTGAACGGTGAGCGCGGTCTTGATCACTTCCCTCGGTTTGGCGCCGCGCGTGCGTCCGGGCGATGACTTCAGCGACGCACGAGGCGCGAGCGGAGTCCTGGGTGCGAACGGATCGAGCAGCGGCTCGATCTCGGTCTCTTCCGGCAGCACCTTAGGCAACGATTCAAGAGGCAAACGCAGACCGAGCGGCGAATCTCCCGCGACTGCGTAGAGTCGCTCGCGGCGAAGCGGCCAGGGACTCGTTTCCCAAACGACATCCTCACCGCGTTGCCGCGTATCGGCATCGGCTGCTGCCTTCAGCGGCAACACGAACCCCGCCGGGCGGTCCAGTCCGATCAACAACAGACGGGCGAGCCGCGAGCGCTCTTCGGGATCGGACAGATCGGCCTGCAGCGGATCGGCGTTCATCGGCAGCGCGACCTCATCCTTGATGAGCCTCGGTACATCCTCGTACGCGGTGAGCACGAACTCCGACGGCAGTCTCAGCGCGACCGCCAGCGCATTGCTGAAGTCTCGCGCCGCCGCCAGACCGGACTTGCCCGCGCGCCGGGTGTCGGCGATGAGCGCGTCGTCGGTCCATAAGGGTGCGCCGTCGGCGCGCCAGTACACCCCCAGCGCCCAGCGCGGCAGCGGCTCGCCGGGATACCACTTTCCCTGGCCGATGTGGACAAGGCCGCCGGGGGCGAACCGCGCTCTCAGCCGATAGAGCAGCGCTTCGGCGAGCTCACGCTTTTTCTTGCCGAACGCGGCGGTATTCCATTCCGCACCTTCCATGTCGTCGATCGACACGAACGTCGGCTCGCCGCCCTGGGTGAGCCGCACATCCTGCGTCGCCAGGTCAGCGTCGACTTGTTCACCCAGGGCGTCGATAGCCGACCATTGCGCGCCTGCATAGGGCTTGGTGACCCGCGGATCCTCGTGCATGCGGGTCACGCTCATTGCGACGTCGAACTGCGTGTTGCAGACATCGGTGGCGCCGATGACAGGCGCCGCATTACCCGGGTCGGCGGTGCACGCCAGAGGGATATGACCCTCGCCGGCGAGGAGTCCCGAGGTTGGATCGAACCCGACCCAGCCCGCGCCGGGTAAATACACTTCGCCCCACGCATGGAGGTCGGTGAAGTCGCGGTCGGGTCCGGCGGGCCCGTCGAGCGACTTCATATCCGCAACCAGCTGAATCAAATAACCCGATGCGAAACGCGCGGCGAGACCCAGGTGCCGCAATATCTGCACCAGCAGCCAGCCGGTGTCGCGGCACGACCCGCACGCCTGTTCGAGCGTGTCGTCAGGGGTCTGTATCCCCGGCTCCATCCGGACCAGATAACGAATCTCGCGCTGGAGCCGCTGGTTCAGACGCACCAGCATGGGCACCGTACTCTCGGTCGGGCTGATCGAGGCGCGAAAGTTCTTGAGCCATTCCCCAAGCCGGGGCCCGAGCGGCGCGGTTTCCAGGAACGGAATCAATTCCTTCGCCAGCGCCGGCGCGTAAGTGAATGGGAAGTTTTCGGCGTAGGGCTCGACGAAAAAGTCGAATGGGTTGATGACCGTCATGTCGGCGATCAGCTCGACCAGGATCTCGAGCTTGCTGGCCCGCTCCGGGAAGACGAGACGCGCCACCCAGTTGCCGTAGGGGTCCTGCTGCCAGTTCAGGAAATGCTGCGCTGGCTCGACCTGCAGCGAATAGCCGACGATCGGCGTCCGGCAATGCGGCGCGGGTCGCAAGCGAATCTCGTGCGGCGACACGTTGACCGGCCGATCGAAAGCGTAGGTCGTGCGATGCCGGAGCGCTACGCGGATGGCCATGCGGTGTTTCCCCGGTTCATATCAGAAGTGGCAGGCGCCGGTTGCCCGAAGGTTGAACGTGGGGCCGCGATGGCAGAAGTAAGCCGGATAGTCAGGTCCAGTCGGGATTGGGCAGCTCGGCGAACACCCGCCGCAGGCCTTCACCCCATTGAGTGTGCACCATCCGAAAGTAGGGATCGGACTCCTCGATGCGCTTCCGCAGCTTTATCTTCAGCGAGTCCGTCTCGTAGACCGCAAGGTCGATCGGCAACCCCACCGATATGTTCGAGCGCATGGTGGAATCGAAGGACACGATGGTGCACTTGGTTGCCTCCTGAAGGCCGGTCGCGCGGGTAACGACCCGATCGATCACCGGCTTTCCATACTTGCTCTCGCCGATCTGGAAGTAGCAGGTGTCCGGGGTCGCCTCGATAAAGTTACCTTCGCTGTAGACCTCGAACAGGCGCGGCGGCTCCCCGGGCAACTGGCCGCCGACGATGAAGTTGGCGTGAGAATCGATATTGTTCTGTAACCGGGTTTTGACCTCGCGCAGCGCGTCGCCGACCAGGCGCGCGACGTCGAACATGGAGGCCGCATTCCACAATTGCTGTTGATTGTCGCCGGAGCGCGCTCGCTGCTCCAGGATGTTGAGCGCGCTCTGGCTCATGGACAAGTTGCCGGACGAAAGCGTGACGATGATCCTGTCGCCCTCGCGGGCAAAGACACGCATCTTGGAAAATTTGCCAACCTGGTCGACGCCGGCATTGGTGCGCGAGTCGGAGGCAAAAATCATTCCGGCATCGAGCGACATGGCAACGCAGTAGGTCATGAGCGGTGGGCGGCGTGCAAGTGAGGCGCGATTCTACCGGATCGGAGGGTACGCGTGAATTCCCGCGCGTAGCTGCAACTATGCACCGGAGCCTGCCGCGTTGCATGAACGCGAGCTCGCACTGCCGGAATGGGTTGTTCCTGTCGAAACACGGGCTAGCCAGGCACCAGGAAACGGGTATTGATCTCGGCTCCCAGCGCCGAGATGCTGTCCAGAAATTCCAGGAGGTACTCGTGGAGGCCCAGCTTGATGATTTCGTCGGTCCGGCCGTAGCGCAGCTTGGCGTGCAACTCGCCGGCGACGCGTTCGATCTCCCGCGAGCTGTCGTCGCACAGCACCCGCAGCGTTTCGTGAATGAAGTTCATGCACGAATGCAATGATCGCGGCATGTCCGCGCGCAGGATCAGCAGCTCGGCTACCCGCCGCGGCGTGATCACGTCGCTGTAGATCTTGCGATACGACTCGAAGCCCGACACCGACCGCAGCAGCGCGCTCCACTGATAATAGTCGACCGCCCCGCCGACGTCGGCGGCAGAAGGCAGCAAGGTGTGGTACTTGACGTCGAGAATGCGCGCGGTGTTGTCGGCGCGCTCGATATGCGTGCCAAGGCGGATGAAATGGTACGCCTCGTCGCGAAGCATGGTTCCGAAGGTCACGCCGCGAAAGAGGTGCGAGCGCATCTTGACCCAGTCGAGAAACTCCGAGACGCCCGACGACTGGATACGGTTGTAATCGTACACGCGCATTTCCAGCCACGCGGAATTGAGGTCCTCGTACATCTCCGACGTGATTGCACCGCGCACCGCCCGCGCCGACTCGCGTGCGGCGCGCAGGCAACAGTAGATCGACGAGGTATTGGCCGAGTCGAGAATCATGAAACGCAGGACGTTTTCGGCCGAGAGCTGCTGATAGCTTTCGTAGAAATCGGTAGCGAGCCCGGAGGTGATCAGTGGCACCGCCCAGGGTTCGGCCCAGGCGAGGCCGGGCTCGATCGTCTCGTACGGAAGCAACGCCATGCGATAGGTGACATCGAGCAGGCGCGCGGTGTTTTCGGCCCGTTCGATGTGGCGGGCCATCCAGTACAACTCGTTGGCGGTGCGACAAAGCATCGGATTCCGCGGGAATGCTATCCGGCCATCACCCAGGTGTCCTTGGTGCCGCCGCCCTGCGACGAGTTGACCACCAGCGATCCTTCGCGCAGCGCAACCCGCGTCAGGCCTCCGGGCGCCAGATTGACGGTCTTGCCCGAAAGGACGTAGGGCCTAAGATCGATATGTCGCGGCGCGAGCCCCAAGGCAGTAAAGGTCGGACAGGTCGAGAGCGCGAGGGTCGGCTGCGCAATATATTTTTCAGGTTGCGCGAGGATGCGGGCGCGAAACGCGTCGCACTCGGCACTGCTCGCGGCCGGACCGATCAGCATGCCATAGCCGCCGGCACCGTGTACTTCCTTGACCACCAGTTCCGGCAGATGATCCAGGCAATAGCTCAGGTCGTCCTCCTTGTGCAGCTGGTAGGTCGGTACGTTGTTGAGAATTGGCTCCTCGGTCAGATAAAAACGGATCATCTCGGGCACGAAGGGATAGATCGATTTGTCGTCGGCGACCCCGGTGCCGATAGCATTGGCAAGCGTCACCTTGCCCGCCCGGTAGGCCGCAAACAATCCCGGCACACCTAGCATCGAGTCCGACCTGAACGCGAGCGGATCCAGAAAATCGTCGTCGACCCGGCGATAGACCACGTGCACCCGTTGCGGACCGCGTGTGGTGCGCATGAAAACCGCGTCGTCCTGCACGAATAGATCCTGTCCCTCGACCAGCTCGACGCCCATCTGCTGGGCGAGAAACGCGTGCTCGAAATAGGCGGAGTTGTGCGCTCCCGGAGTCAGCAACGCAACCTCAGGCTGGTCCTCCCCCGCGGGCGCGACACCACGCAGATTCTCCAGCAGCATGTCGGGGTAATGCTCCACCGGCCTGATCGCCTGTCGCGCGAACAACTCGGGGAAAAGCCGCATCATCATCTTGCGGTTTTCGAGCATGTACGAAACCCCCGACGGCACCCGGAGATTGTCCTCCAGAACGAAGTACTCGCCTTCCGCTACACGCACGACGTCGACGCCGGCGATATGCGCGTAGATGCCACCGGGCACCTGCATGCCCTGCATTTCGGGCCGATACTGCGAGTTGCCGAGCACCCGTTCCGCGGGGATTACACCCGCTTTCAAGATGCTTTGTTGCTGATAGATATCGCTCAGGAAAAGGTTGAGCGCGTTAACGCGCTGCTTCAGTCCCTGCTCGAGCAGCCGCCATTCCGCCGCGTGAATGATGCGCGGGACGATGTCGAAGGGAATCAATCGTTCGGTGCCGGCATCTTCCCCGTAAACAGCGAAGGTGATGCCAACGCGATGGAAGGCGCGCTCGGCTTCCTCGCGTTTCTGGGCGATCTTTTCGGCCGGCGTCCGGTGCAACCAGTCGGCAAATCCCTGGTAATGGGGGCGAACCGAGCCGTCGCTGGCAAGCATCTCATTGTAATGGAGGCGGGACACCGAAGAAAAATGCTGAGATTGGAGGTCTTTTAGCAAGACTTGCGCCACTTGGCTTTTTGCTTTTGAGTCTAGAAGCTTAGAAAAAAGAGCTGCCCGCCAACGCAGCGGAAAAGGCTCTTGCTTGGGTTATTGCGCACTGCATTGGGGCAGTTTTTGTCCTGGACACTCATCGACAAAGGAAGACATCTGTTTGACCCTCGAGTGAGCCGCGTGCTTAAATACTCGCTCCTGTCTGGGTTCGCGCGGGGCGGTTAGCTCAGAGGTAGAGCACTGCCTTCACACGGCAGGGGTCACTGGTTCGACACCAGTATCGCCCACCATGGAACCAAGGGGTTGCACGCAAGTGTAACCCCTATTTTTTTGCCTGCGTTTGCCTGCTTGCACCTATCGCGCCAATTTTTGCATAGGATGGAGAAGAAATTCGCGCTGAGGTGCCTCGATGATTGCAAAATCCACGCCTGCTTTTCTAATCGACGCGCTGGTTTTCGACGCGTATGGAACGCTATTCGACGTGCAGTCCGTCGCGGCCACGGTCGAGCGGCTGTTTCCGGGCCGCGGTGTGGAGTTGTCGCAGCTCTGGCGCTCCAAACAACTCGAATACAGCTGGCTGCAAAGTCTGATGCAGAGCGCGGTGCAGCGGCGCGAAGATTTCGCCGCCGTGACGGCGCACGCGCTGGATTACGCCGCGGAGGCCCTGTGCCTATCGCTCACCGGCGCGGCTCGCCACCGTTTGCTGGACTCGTATCTCGACCTGTCCGCGTATGCCGACGCCGAGCCCACGCTGGCGCGCCTGGCGCCTCGCCCACGATTGATCCTTTCCAATGGCACCCGAGCGATGCTCGAGCCGCTGGCCGCCGCCACCGACGTGGCCCGTCATCTCGACGTGATTCTTTCCGTCGATGCGGCCGGTATTTACAAACCCAGCCCCCGCGTTTATCAACTCGCGGTCGATCACTTGAAATTGCTGCCGGTTCGGATCGGCTTCGTTTCGGCGAACGCGTGGGACGCCGTCGGCGCCAAAGCATTCGGCTTAACTTCGTTCTGGATCAATCGTCATCGGGCCCCGCTGGACCGACACGGGCCAAAACCTGATGCAGTGCTCGATTCGCTTTCTGAGCTGCCGCCGCTGCTAGGCAGCGTTTGACCTCGAATTTCCGCTACGGCATGTACTGACCACCATTGACCTCGATGATTTGACCGGTGACGTAGCCGCTCATTTCGTCCGAAGCAAGGTAGACTAACGTGCCGACGCATTCTTCGGCGCTCCCAAGCCGATTCATCGGGATGGTGGCCTGCATTGCCTTGAGTTGCTCGGCATTGGAGTAGCGCTCGTGAAAGGGCGTGGTGATGACACCGGGTGAGATGGCGTTGACGCGGATCTTGTCTCCCACCACCTCCTTGGCCCATCCTCGCGTGGCGGTCGAGATGAAGCCTTTCGCGCCAGCATAGATTATCGCGCCGCCACCCCCGCCGTGGCGCGCCGCGATCGAGGTTACATTGATGACGTTGCCGCCTCCCTGCTTGCGCATCACGGGAACAACCTCGTGCATGAACATCGCGACCTGCGTCACATTGAGCGCCAAAACCTGGTGCAGATAGTCGTCGCTATAGTCGTCGATCTTGGTACGGCCGATCATCCCCCCGGCGTTATTGATCAGGACATCGATTCTTCCGTACGCGGCGAGCGACTCGGCAACGATGCGCTTCACGTTCGCGGTCTGCGTAACGTCACCGCCGACCAGGTGCGCCTCGCCACCCACTGCCTTGATGTCGCGGGCGACCACTTCTGCGGCCTCCTTGCTCGCGTTGTAATGGACCAGCAATCGACTGCCCAAACGTGCAAATGCGCGTGCCGCCGCGGCTCCGATGCCCGTTGACGCTCCGGTGATGAGGACTACTTTTCCCTTGAGGTCCGAGGCCATGCCTTGCTCCCACGATTTGAGTTCGGTGCAGCTTACCGAGGCGACCCCGGCGCTGATTTGCCAATGACTTGCCCGCAAGTGCGACCGAAGACGGGCGATTTCTACGGCGTGAATTGTACTTGATGTCGCGCCGCTGAAATGTCATCTTTCGGAATTCGCCGCGCCTTCCGCCTCTTATGAGCACTATTTTCCGATGACGCGACCGAAACTCGCGGCTCCCCCCGGCGCCTGCGATTGCCACATGCACGTCTACGAAGATCGATATCCGCTGGTGCCGCAGGCGGTGTTCAAGCCGCCGCACGCGCCACTGGAGGACTATCTGGCGGTGCAGAAAACGCTCGGCTTGTCGCGAGTGGTGCTCGTGCAACCGAACGGATACGGCTTCGACAACCGCTGCATGCTCGAGGCCCTGGCCCGCTTAAGCGAGAGCGCGCGAGCGATCGCGATCGTCGACCCCGACGCAACCGATGCCGAGCTCGATCGGCTCACGCGCGCGGGGATTCGCGGCATCCGCTACCATCTTCTTCCCGGCGGCATGCTGCCGCTGGAAACGCTGGAAACGATGGCAGCGCGGGTCGCCGGCTTTGGCTGGCACGTTCAAATGCAGCTCGATGGCCGCGACCTCGCACAATATGAAAAAGTATTTGCGAGGTTGCCTGTTCCCCTGGTCATCGACCATAACGGCAAGTTCCTGGAGCCGGTCGCGACCGATCATCCGGGATTTCAGACCTTGCTGAGACTCCTCGACGCCGGCAACACCTGGGTCAAGCTGTCGGCGCCTTACGAGACCTCGAAGACTGGTCCGCCGCACTACGATGACGTCTCCAGGCTTGCCCGCTCGCTGGTCGCCTCCGCGCCGGAACGGTGCGTGTGGGCGAGCAACTGGCCGCACCCCGGTCGCAGTGTCGTTCCCGATACCGCCTCGCTGCTCGATTTGCTGGTCGAATGGGCCGACGATGACGCGACGCGCCATCGCATTCTGGTCGACAATCCGGCCCGCCTCTACGGCTTTTAAGGTAACGCTGCGACGCGATCCGAATCCTAAGCGGCCGATCGCACCTTCAACTTGGTGCCGCGACAGGTGGCAACGCCCTCGCGAATGGCGGCGATTGCCGCGGGGCGCGGGAAGCTCTTGCGATACGCGAGCGCGATGCGCCGCGATGGCACCGGCTTGGCGAACGCCACGGGCACCACCAGCCGGCTATGGTATTTCGGCGTCAATGCATCGCGCGGCAGGACGGAAATGCCCAACCCCGACGCCACCATGTTGCGGATAGTCTCCAGCGAATTGGTGCGGGTAACCGGTGCGTCGCCGCGATTCAACTCCGGGCAGCTTTCGAGCACCTGGTCACGAAAGCAGTGACCCACGTTGAGCAGGATCGCGTGTTCGCCCGCCAATTCGGAGGGGTCGATCGTCTTGCGCTTGGCCCACGGATGACGCTGCGGGACAACAACCTGGAACGGCTCCTCGTAGAGGAATTCGGTGGCAATGCCCGGCGGCTGGAAGGGCAGCGCGATGATCGCTGCGTCGATGCGGCCGGTCTTGAGAGCAGCCTCGAGCTGCTCGGTGATGTTTTCCTCGATTTCCAGCGGCATATCCGGTGCCAGCGCGTTGAGCGCCGGAACAAGATCGGGCAGCAAGTACGGCGCCACCGTGTAGATCGCGCCCAGCCGGAACAACCCCGCAAGCTGGTTGCGGCCGGCTTGCGCGATATCGCGGATGCGCGCCGCTTCTTCCAGCACCTTGTGGGCCTGCTCGACGATGCGCTCGCCGACCGGCGTCACCGTGATCTCGCTCTTTCCCCGCTCGAAGAGCTGTGTTTTCAGCTCTTCCTCCAGCTTCTGAATCGCCACTGACAACGCGGGCTGGCTGATGAAGCAGCGCTGCGCGGCACGGCCAAAGTTTTTTTCCTGCGCCACGGCGACGATATAGCGAAGCTCGTTGAGCGTCATTGTCGACGCTTGAGAAAGTTGGAAAAGCTCGCTCCGACCTCCGCGTGCTTGACCCCCAGCTCCACAGTCGCTTCGAGATATCCGAGCTTGTTGCCGCAGTCGTAACGGCGCCCTTCGAATTCGTAGGCGAGCACTTTTTCATCGTCGAGCAGGCGCGAGATGCCGTCGGTCAACTGAATTTCACCGCCCGCGCCGGCCGAGATGGTGCGCAAATGATGAAAAATGCGCGGAGTGAGAATGTAGCGTCCCACGACGGCGAGCCGCGATCGGGTCAACCCGGGCTTGGGCTTTTCGATGATGCGGGAGACACGGCTGACACGGCTCGCGATCGCCTCGGTCTCGACCACACCATAACTCCCAACTTCATTCTCCAACACTGTCATGACCCCGATGACCGAGTATTGCTCGCGTTCGGCGATGTCGGTCATCTGGCGCATCACCGGCACGGTGGCATCGATCAAGTCGTCGGCTAGAAAGACCGCAAACGGCTCTTCGTTGATTACCGGCTCGGCGCAGAGCACCGCATGGCCGAGGCCAAGTGCTTCCGTCTGGCGTATGTAGATGCAATTGATGCCGTGCGGCGTGGCCGCCTGCACCGCCTCCAGGAGCGCGGTCTTGTGGCGCGCCGCCAGCTCGGTCTCCAGCTCATAGGCCTTGTCGAAATGATCTTCGATCGCGCGCTTGTTGCGTCCGGTGATGAAGATCATGTCGGTGATACCGGCCGCGGCGGCTTCCTCGACGGCGTACTGGATCAGCGGTTTGTCGACCACCGGCAGCATTTCCTTGGGGCTTGCCTTGGTAACAGGCAGAAAGCGGGTGCCCAGACCCGCGACCGGGAACACCGCCTTGGTCACTCTAGCGATTGCCATCGGGATCCTTGTCGCGTGTCGGAAGTTGCGAACGTAATCTCCGTTGTCGCTTTTCGGGAGCTTCGGAAGGCCGGGCGAGCGCGGTCAGTGTCATCACTTGATTCGTCCGTCGGTGACCATTGCCTTCAATTGTTGTTCATCCAGCACCGGCACGCCGAGCTCGCCGGCCTTGTCGAGCTTGCTGCCGGGATCGGCGCCGGCGACCAGATACGAGGTCTTCTTCGACACGCTGCCGGCCACTTTGCCGCCCTGCTCCTCGATCAGCGCCTTGGCATCGTCGCGTGCGAGCGTCGGCAGCGTGCCCGTAAGCACGAACGTCAAGCCCGACAACTTGCCGGCGAGTGCTTTACGGGGTGCCGTCTCGGTCCAATGTACCCCGGCAGAGCGCAAATCGGCAATCACCTTCCGGTTATGCGCCTCGGCAAGAAACTGCAGGATGCTTTGAACCAGCACCGGACCGACGTCTCGCACCTCGAGCAGCGCGTGTTCGTCGGCGGCCAGCAGCGTGTCGAGGGTCCCGAAATGCCGCGCAAGGTCCGCCGCGGTGGTCTCGCCCACGTGACGGATGCCCAGCGCGTAAATGAACCGCGCCAGCGTCGTGGCCCGGCTTTTGTTGATGGCGGCGACGACGTTGGCCGCGGATTTGTCGGCCATCCGATCGAGCGCGGCCAAGGCGGCAACGTCGAGCTTGTAGATATCGGCCGGCGTGTGCACCAGTCCCGCGTCGACCAGCTGATCGACCAGCTTGTCGCCGAGCCCCTCGATATCCAACGCGCGTCGACTGGCAAAGTGAAGCAGAGCCTGCTTGCGCTGCGCCGGACATACCAGGCCGCCGGAACAGCGCGCGATCGCCTCGTCGGGCAGGCGAACCACCTTGGAGCCGCATTCCGGGCAGCGCTTGGGCAGCACGAACTGCGGCGCATTGGGCTGCCGGCTCTCGGGCAGCACGCGCACGACTTCCGGTATCACGTCGCCCGCGCGACGAACGATGACCGTGTCTCCGACGCGCACGTCCTTGCGCCGCACCTCGTCTTCGTTGTGCAGCGTCGCGCTGACCACCGTCACGCCGCCGACGAATACCGGCTTCAAGCGTGCCACCGGCGTCAGCGCGCCAGTGCGCCCCACCTGGACGTTGATCGCCAGCACTTCGGTCGGAAGCTCCTCCGCCGGAAACTTGTGCGCGAGCGCGAAGCGCGGCGCCCTGGAGACGAAGCCAAGGCGTTCCTGGTGCTCGAACTGATTGACCTTGTAGACGACGCCATCGATCTGGAATGGCAAGTTGTCGCGCTTACCGCCGATGGCGCGGTAATAGCCGAGCAGCCCTTCGAGGCCGCGGACCACCGACCGCTGCGAAGCGATCGGAAGCCGTAGCGCGGTGAGCAGCTTGAGCAGGGCGTCCTGCGTCGCGGGCGGCGTGACGTCGCCCCAATCGACGGCGCCCACGCCGTAGGCGAAGAAGGCCAGCCGGCGCGAAGCGGTGATGGTGGAATCGAGCTGGCGCAGCGCACCTGCCGCGGCGTTGCGCGGATTGACGAACGTCTTTTCTCCGGCCGAGCCCTGCGCCGCGTTAAGCGCGGCGAAATCGCGCTTGAGCATGAGGACCTCGCCGCGGACTTCTAGCAAAGGCGGTGCAGCCGCAGGCAGCCGCATCGGTATCGCGCGCACGGTTGTCAGGTTGGCGGTGACGTTTTCGCCGGTATAGCCATCGCCACGCGTCGCGCCGAGGGTGAAATGCCCTTGCTCGTAGACCAGGCTGACGGCGAGGCCGTCGAATTTCGGCTCGACCGCATAATCCACCCGCTCGACGCCGAGCGCGGTACGCACGCGTCGATCGAAAGCCTCGGCCTCCTCGTCCGCGAATGCGTTGTTGAGTGACAGCATCGGGACCCGGTGGGTGACCGGATCGAATTCGGTCGCCGGCTGACCGCCGACGCGCTGCGTCGGTGAATCGGGCGTCGCAAGCGCCGGGTAGTCGCGCTCGATCGCCTCCAACTCCCGGAACAGGCTGTCGTATTCCGCGTCGCTTACCGCGGGCGTGTCCTCGACGTAATAGCGGTAGTTGTGCGCATCGAGATCAGTGCGAAGCTTCGCCGCGCGCTGTGCGATCTTCGCGGGGACCGCAGTCGTGGCCACGAATTTCAGCCTCGATGAGCTAACCGAACAAGCGTAGAGCGCGCGGACCGCCCGGATCGATATGCGCCTCACGCAAGGCAGTGGCCGTGACCTGCACCTGGGCGCGAATCGCGGCCAGCGAAGTGTCGGTGATCGGGCGCCGATTGTCATCGACCAGCACGCCCTCGAGGGTCTTCGTCATCCGCTTCGCGGCCATGCGCATCTGATCGAACACCCGGACCGGATCGGAAACCCGGGGAACGTCGAGCACAAACACGACGCCCGGTGTGGTCATCTTGCGCAGACTTTCGACGCTGAAAGGCTCCTCCTGTTTGTAATTTTGCAGCGTGTACATCGCCGCGCCGGTCTCCTCCT
>VBDA01000456.1 GCA_005883655.1 Betaproteobacteria bacterium
ATCAAGGACAACAAGATCAAGTTGGGCGATTGAACGGAAAGCGGTCGCGCAAGTCGAGCGGGCCGAGCCGGAACGCATGACGCTATAATCGAGCTCCGACTTTCGGCGATGCGCAACAATGGCTTCCTCCTTGCTGCCCGATAGTGTCGATGCCGTCGTCGCGCTGCTCGAGCGTCACGACTACTTCGCGGACCGGCGGCTCGCGACCAGCGTGTTTCTGGCGCTCAAGATGCGG
>VBDA01000457.1 GCA_005883655.1 Betaproteobacteria bacterium
TCTGGCCGAATACCAGGTGACTATCCCCGAGCTGGGCGCGATCAAGGCCGCGTCTGCGCCGATCGTCATCATCACTTCCAATCGCACGCGCGAGATCCATGATGCGATCAAGCGGCGTTGCTTGTATCACTGGGTCGATTTTCCGAATGCCGGACGCGAGCTGGCGATCGTGCGCCGCAAGGTCCCGGGCGCGGACGCGCGACTTTCGCGCGAGGTGGTGGCGTTCACGCAGCGGCTGCGCGCGATGGACCTGTTCAAGTCGCCGGGGATCGCCGAAACGCTCGATTGGGCCGAGGCATTGGTGGCGCTCGACCGCATGAGCCTCGACCCGGAGACGGTGGCTGACACGCTTGGCGCCTTGCTCAAGTACCAGGACGATATCGGCGCCATCACGCCTCAGATCGCCGCCCAGCTCGTTGCCCAGGCGCGCACCGAAGCGCAAACCGCGGTCGAGGTCCGCGTTTGACATGGCCCATTAGAATGGCCGATCGACAGCTCTTCGGGCGCGCGCATCTGGCGGAAAATATCCTTCATTTCGCGCGGGTGCTGCGCAAGGCGGGGTTGCCGGTCGGACCGGCCAAGGTGATCGCGGCGCTGGAAGCGGTCGAGGCGGTCGGTGTCGACAGGCGGGAAGACTTTCGTGCCGCGCTGGAATCGGTGCTGATCGAGCGTCACGAGCAGCAGGTCCTGTTCGATCAGGCGTTCGAGCTTTTCTGGCGCAACCCGCATCTGCTCGAGCGCATGCTGCAATTGCTGCTGCCGAAAATCTACGGTCGCGTTCCGCCCGCGGAAGCCGAAGCGCCGCTGCCGGCACGTCTCGCCGAAGCGACGGCGCCCGCACCGCGCGGACCTTCGCTCGAGACACAGGAGCAGGAGATCGATCTCGACGCGACGCTGACCTTTTCGTCACGCGAAGTGCTGCAGACCAAGGATTTCGAGACCATGACCGTGGCCGAGCTGGCTCAAGTCAAGCTCATGATCGCTCGCTTGCGCCTGCCGCTGCCGGAATTGCCGACGCGGCGCACCCGACCGGCCGAGCGAGGAACCACAATCGACCTTCGCGCGACGCTGCGCGCGATGGCCTCCGCACGCGGCGCGGTGGTTCCGCTCGCCTGGCGGCGGCGCCGATCCCGCCGTCCTCCCCTGATCGTGCTGTGCGACATCTCGGGCTCGATGGACCGCTACGCACGTATGCTGCTGTTCTTCCTTCACGCCATCACCAACGATCGCGACCGCGTGCACACGCTATTGTTCGGCACGCGACTCACCAATATCACCCGCCACCTGAAGCAACGTGATGTCGACGTCGCGACAGCACGCGTCAGCGCTGCGGTGTCGGATTGGGCCGGTGGCACGCGCATCGGCGCCTGTCTGGCAGAGTTCAACCGCCGATGGTCGCGCCGCCTGCTCGGGCAGGGTGCGATCGTGCTGCTGATCACCGACGGGCTCGACAGCGATGTCGGCGATGGCCTGTCGCTCGAAATGGAGCGTCTGGGAAAATCCTGCCGGCGCCTGATCTGGCTCAATCCGCTGCTTCGGTATGAACATTTCGAAGCGCGGCCGGCGGGTATCCGGGCGATGCTGCCCTATGTCGACGAATTCCTGCCGGTCCACAACCTCGAGAGCCTGACGCAGCTCACTGCCGCGCTCAGTTCCACATCCGCGCGCCACGCGACTCGTGGCCGCGCGAATGCAGAACGATTCGCGGCATGAGAGAACGACAGCGAAAATCGACATGGAAATGAATGGCAGCCGGACGGTGCCGGCCGATATCGATACGACCTGGCGCGCACTTAACGACCCTGAGGTGCTCAAGGCTTGCATTCCGGGATGCGAATCGGTCGAGCGCGTTTCGGACAACGAATATCGATTGACCATGACCGCGCGAGTCGGGCCGGTCAGCGCTCGCTTTACAGGCCGCATCGTCCTGGCCGATATCGTCGCGCCCACTTCGTACACGCTGAGCTTCGAGGGGCAGGGCGGAGCCGCGGGATTTGCGAAGGGCGAAGCCCGCGTGACGCTCGCCGCCGACGAGCCGGGAACTCGCATCGATTATCAGGTCAAATCACAGGTCGGTGGCAAGCTGGCGCAGATCGGCTCCCGACTCGTCGACGGCGCG
>VBDA01000458.1 GCA_005883655.1 Betaproteobacteria bacterium
TTGATCAGCGCAATCCCTTCGGCCGCCGTGCCGATGCCTTCCTGCGGGAAACTTATCGTCACCTCATAGCCTTTTGCTTTGGTATCCAGCGCGTCGACGATGAAGAAAATTCCAGCGCCGGCCTGGCCCAGGCCGACCGGCAACGTCCCACCGCCGCCGCTCTTGGTATATAGCTGCACGTTGGGCCGCAACTTCTTCATGTAGTCGAACGCCTTGTTCTCATCGCGGCCGTTGACTTCGAGCACGGAGAAAATGCGGGTGACGGCGGTTCCGGAAGTCCGCGCGTCGGCCATCTGCAGCATGTTCTTGTACGCGGGCGCGAGCAGGTCGTTCCACGATGCCGGCGCCTTGAGGGCATTCTCCTTGATGAACTTGTCGTTGGACATGAATACCAGCGGATCGTCGGCGATGGCGATCCATTGTCCGTCGGGGTGCCGAAAACGGGTGGGAAGCGAGGCGAAGGAGGGCGGCTTGTATGGCTCGAACAATCCCTCGTTGATCCCGGCAGCGAAAGTTTCCACCGGCCCCCCGAAGAGCACATCCACGCGCGGATTGTTTTTTTCGGCAATGACGCGGGCGAGCGCCTCGCCGGACGAGAAGCGAACGAAGTTGACTTTGATGCCGGTCGCCTTTTCGAACTCCTCGAACATGGGCCGCGCCCAGTTCTCGGGCCAGATCGAATAGACATTCAGCGTGTCGGCCGCGACGGCGGGCGTGGGAACAAACTGCGCAAAGAGTGCGAGCCCCAATAACGTAACGGCCGCAATGGCACGCGCGGCCCGGTGCAGCAAACGTCGGGTGATGATCATCGGGCATCCTTCCTTAGACGTTCGCGCTGCGATTCTGCTTTGGAGCGAAACGCAGTCTGGTGGAACGCTTTGTCCCACGGTACCGACTCGTGTGGGCTGCGTCAAATCGCGTCGAATCCGGACCGCGAAACGCGAAACGGTTGCACCTCCGGTCGCTGGTG
The DNA here is from genome assembly GCA_005883655.1 of Betaproteobacteria bacterium. GTDB lineage: Bacteria > Pseudomonadota > Gammaproteobacteria > Burkholderiales > Casimicrobiaceae > PALSA-1003. Next base: position 971 of record VBDA01000458.1, read on the forward strand.
TTGCGGCGCCTTACAGCGCGCACTTGCCGACGTATCCCTCCGACACCGGCGCCTCCGAGTCCGCCGGTGCGAGGCCGCGCCCGTCGAACAATGCGGGAATCTGGTTGCTGGTGCCAAACTTGCTGTCGGCGCGGCGCCGCTCGTTGATGAGGCGGAAAATGTTCCACTCGTCGTGCGCACCACGGCTGACCGACGCCGATGCGCGCAACGCATAGTATTTGCGAAACGCGGGCTTGGTGAGCCCCTTCTCCACCGCCGTCGCGAATTCGGGGTCGGCCTTGACCCGTTTATCGAAGTAGGCATCGAGCTTTGCCATATCGGCGTTGCCGTCGAACCCGAAATAGCGGGCAAAATCCTGCGGCCCGGCGAAATACACGAAGTCGAAATCGCCGAAACCGTCACTGCCCTCAATGAGGCTGACCCACATCAGCATGTAGTCCGCGCCAGTGCCTTTGGGTAGATCGGCATCGAGCGTTCCCGGATTTAGAACCCAAACAAATTCCGCCCCGAAGCGCTTTTCGATGGCAAGCCTGGCAGTTTCCGCAACTTCCCTGTTCACGTTGAAGTTGCCGCCCCCGGTCGACGTAAGCGGAACGCTCAAGTAGCCGACAGCCTTGCCGGTCTTGCGCTGCTCGGCAATCATCTGCCTGAATCGCTCGACCTTCGATCCGATCGTCGGTTTCAAATCTTCGTTCACGCAGTAGCAAGTGCCGATCTTCGCGCATTCGGTGATTTTCGCGGCATGCGCGGTGGTGTGCCAAGTCGAGAAAATTGTTGCCGCAACAAGAATGGATGTTGGAACACAAAGAAAACGCCGATTCGATATCACGGTACCGATCTCCCATCAGCTACAAGAATTTGCTGCAATCGCTCCCGGGCCCGCTGCCGAGATCGAAATGCGACGTTGCCGCCACGCGAATGGATTGTCAACCCGCTACAGCGTATCGGGTACCATGTGCGGCTGGACGCCACGACGGAAATTCGCGGAAATCCGATGCTCGATGCACATATCCGACATCTCCTCGATACGGTGTTCAAGGCGCCGCCGGGCACGGCAGAACCCAACGTCGCCGCGCTGCGAAAAGCGGCCGAGGAAGCACCCAAGCTTCTGGGCGGCGTGCCGGAAACGCTCGCGTCGGTGAGCGACGCAAGCACGGTTGGCGAG
>VBDA01000459.1 GCA_005883655.1 Betaproteobacteria bacterium
CGGCCATCGAAGCGTGGCGACAGGACGCCGACGGCCTGGAGCTCACGACCGGGCACGCAACGACGACCGCGGTTGTCGTGCAGACGCTCGATAATGCGATGCGCTTGAGCCGCCGTTCACTCGACCGCGAGCGGGTAGCAGTGCTCGGCCTGGGCTCGATCGGACAGTCATGCGTGCGGCTCATGCTCACGGTGCTCCCGCATCCGCGCCAACTCGTTTTGTGCGATCTCTTCACTAAGGAAGAGGCGCTGCGAGCATTTGCGCACGTGCTGCGCACCGAGCATCGCTTCCGCGGCCGCATCTGCTTGGCTCACTCGAGCAGCGAGGTACCTGACGAAGTGTATGCAGCCGACACCATCATCGCTGCGCTTAGCGCGTCGGAGGTTGTGGATGTCGACCGTCTGCGTCCGGGAACGATTGTGGTGGACGACTCCTACCCGCCGGCCTTCACGCTCTCCCGTGCAATCCGGCGCATCGAAGACCAAGGCGACATCCTGTTCAGCAACGCCGGCATGTTGCGGCTGCCGCAACCGGTGCGCGAAACCCTGGTCCTCCCGGACGGCGCAGAAACGGCGCTCGAGGCCTTTGGCGTGGCCGCGTTTCGCGACGAGGTGGCGCGAGATGCCCGCGAGCTGACCGCGTGCGTGCTGTCGAGCGCACTGACCGCGAGCCGCCCGGAATTCCGATCGACGATCGGGCTGGCGAAGCTCGACGATCTCGTGAGCCACTACCGCGGCTTGCAGGAGGTCGGCGTATCGGCGGCAAGGCTCCAATGCGAAAACTATTTTGTCCCCGATGACCTGATTCTCCGGTTCGCCGAGCGCTACGGCGCCCGCTCCGAACAGGCGGCGGCCGATTGACGCCGCAAGGAGCGAGCGATGTTTCGAAGGAGCGATGATTTTCAGTTCACCCGGCTGCTCGAAGACAACTGGCGTGACGTGCTCGACGAATATCGCAACGTCGCCGCTGGAGTGGATGCGTGGCCCGAAACGCAGTACTACAAGGGCGACTGGGGTACTTTCGGGCTTTACGCATTCGGGCACAAGCAGGCAGCGCACTGTGCGGCGTGTCCGCGCACGACGCAACTGGTCGAGCAGATCCCGGGGATGGTCATGGCGGGGTTTTCTCGTCTTGCACCCGGCACGCATATCACGCCTCACAAGGGATATGGCGGTTGGGCCGAGTTCGTGCTGCGATGCCACCTCGGGCTGAGCGTCAACGATCGTTGCGTACTGCGCGTAGGCAGCGAGACTCGGCAATGGCAGGAAGGGAAAACGCTGGTCTTCTGTGATGCCGTCGAGCACGAGGCGTGGAATTCGGGCGAAACCGAGCGCGTCGTGCTGCTCCTCGACTTCCGGAATCCGGAATTTCGCCGCAAGCTGCTGAACCCCGATCTCACGCCTGAGATGGAGCAGTACATCCGCAGTCAGTGGCGCGATCTCAGCGCCAAGGAGAAACTTCACTACTGGCTGTGGCGCGCAATGAATGTCCGGCGCAATGCCTGACCGGCGCGCGAGGGTCTCCGTACCATTGCCGATAGCGACATCCGTCACTGGAGGAGCGGCATGTCTTTGGTTGTGCTGAAGGGCGTGCAGAAGACGTATCGGCTCGATGCCGTCGAGGTGCCTTCGCTGGTCGACATCGACCTCACGATACGCGCCAATTGCTTTACCGTGATCTCGGGTCCGTCCGGAAGCGGCAAGACCACGCTGCTGAACATGATCGGCTGCATCGACCAGCCCGATCGTGGGCAGGTCACGGTCGCCGGCGAAGCCGTGCAGGCGATGTCCGATGACGCCTTGTCCGACTTCAGGGCGCGCCATATCGGTTTCATCTTTCAGACATTCAACCTGCTGCCGGTGCTGACTGTCTACGAGAATGTCGAGTACCCGCTGCTTCTGTCACGTGTGCGGGGTCGAAAGCGAAGGGCACGGATTCGGGACTTGCTCGAGGCCGTCGGGCTTGCGGACAAAGCGGCCAACCTGCCGGGACAACTCTCGGGTGGCCAGCGCCAGCGCGTGGCCATCGCCCGCGCTCTCGCGCCGGCGCCGCAGCTGGTGCTAGCCGACGAACCGACGGCAAACCTGGACAGCCACACGGGTGCAGAGATCATCGAGCTGATGCGCCGCATGCAGGTTGAACAGGCCGCGTCGTTCGTATTCTCCTCGCACGATCCCCAGGTGCTGGCCGCAGCGGACGATGCGCTGGCAATGCGCGACGGCAGAATCGAGCGCAGCGAGACGGTGGGGAGAACGGCGGCGTGAGAAGGACCTGGTCGCTCGCGCTGCGCAACCTGCGGCGCAATCGCCGTCGCTCGCTCACCACGTTGACCGCCATGGTAATCGGTGCGGTGACCATCCTCGTCTTCGGCGGCTACAGCCGGAACATCACCTACAGCCTGCAAACCAGCTATGTGCTGCGCAGCGGCCACCTGCAGATCGAACGCAAGGACTATTTTCTCTACGGCAGCGGCAATCCGGCAGCGTACGGGATCCCCGACTACCGGCGGGTGATCGACGTGGTCGAGCGCGATCCGGTGCTGGCGCCGATGCTTAAGGTGGTGACGCCGACCATCTCGCTCGGTGGCCTCGCCGGCAATTTTGCGGCCGGCGTTTCGCGCACCGTTGTCGGCACCGGCGTGGTAGTCGCGGATCAGAACCGGATGCGCCAGTGGAACGACTACCGGCTGCCGCTCAAGGTCGGCCCGATCGCGCTGACCGGAACCGCCGAGGACAGCGCAGTTGTCGGCGTCGGTGTAGCCCGCGTGCTGCAGCTATGCCGGCAGCTTGCAGTGTCGGACTGTCCGCAGCAGGAACAGGCGG
>VBDA01000460.1 GCA_005883655.1 Betaproteobacteria bacterium
TCTGCAGCTTGAGCGCCACAGCCGGCAGAGTACTACCCAGTGCGGCGAAAATGCGCTGATAACGGGGCTGCACATCGCCGGTAAAGCAGCGCAACGCTGACGCCGGATTATCCGCGATCAGTCGATTGACCATGCTCTTGTAGACGTTCACAACCTTCAGACCGAGCTCCACCGAAAGATAGACACGAATCTTGCGTCTCGCTACATAGATAATTGTATTGCTCGCGTCGTAAACGGTAACCCGAAGCGTATAGCTGCCCGCGTTATTGTAGGTAAGCGCCTGCATCGCCTTGCCACCGGGAAGCGTAGTCAGCGTCTGCTCAGGCGTGCCGTCATCGTTCAGATCAAGCTCAATGCGCTGAAATGCGACGTTGCCGCGATTAGTGATGGTGACGTTCGTCGTAAACGGGGCCAATCCCTCTTGTTTATCGAGCGCGACGGTGAACGGAGTAACTGCGGTGCTGGTGAGTGTTACGGTCTTGGCAATCGGCACACCGTCCAACGTGTTCAGGATCAACGTAACGGTATTCGAACCGGGAACCAGCTGCACATTGTTAGCGAAGAAATGGCCGCTTTGGTCGAGTGCGGCTGCCTGGCCGTTGACGATCACCGCCGAGTTGGACGGGGCCTGCACAATGCCGCTGAGCGTTGCGTTGTCATCGTTGATCGTAGCCCCATCAATGCCTGCATCAACCTGCAACGTCGGCGCGGCCACAACCGATACGGTCGCCGGAGCGGAATTTGCACTGAGCCCACCGCTATCGCGCGCGATTGCAGTCACCGTGTGTGAACCAACCGCAACCCCGCTCCAAAGAATGGTATAAGGCGCGGCCGTGGCGCTGCCAAGCAGGATGTCATCACCGTAGAAATCCACCCGCGCGATCGTTGCCGAGGTCTCGGTGGGAGTGGCGCTGATCTGAATGTCGCCAGGCGCCTGATAGACCTGCCCTGGAAAGGGTTCGGTCAACGCAACGATCGGCGGCTGATTGTTGCCGACCGTAATCGCGATCGCAGCCGTACTGGCCGTCGCGCCGTGAGTATCGGTGGCCTTGGCCATCAACATGTAAGTGCCGCTCGCCACAGCGCTCCAAGTCGCATTGTAGGGAGCGGTGGTTGCGGTGCCTACAACATTGCCGTTGGCGAAGAATTCGACCCTGGCGATGCTGCCGCCGGTCTCGCTCGCGGTTGCACTGAAGGCAATCGTCGCCGGCGCGGTAAAGGCCGCACCAGCGGTCGGCGCGATAAGGGTGACGACCGGGGCCGGGCCGCCGGTCACCGACACAGCAACTGGCGCGGAGGTGGCGCTGACTCCTTGCAGATCGAACGCTTTGGCCGTCAGCAATAGTGCACCCACCTGCGGACTTGCCCAAGCATAGTTATAGGGAGGCGTCGCGACGATACCGACCAAGCTTGTGCCAGCGTAGAACTCGACTCGGCCAATGCCGCCGTTGGGCGCCAGCGCAACCGCAGAGAGGCTTAACGGTATGGCGGAGGGGATCGTGGCTCCGGGGCTCGGCACGGTCAGAACAACGGCCGGCGCCCGTGACGCGAGTACTCGGATATAGGCAGCCGACGACGAGGCTACAACACCGTGATCGTCGTACGCCTTGGCAACGAGAGTGAAGTCACCCGGCGGGGGATTGTTCCACTGCGCATTGTACGGAGGCGAAAGCGCGACCGCCACCACGATGTTGCCAACCACAAACTCGATCCGTCGGATCGACGCCTGTGCGCTCGACGCAGTGGCCGCGAGAGGTACATAGCCCGCCCACGTGAAAAGCTGACCGGTTGTCGGAGTAACAAGGCTGATCTGCGGTGGTGGGTTGGCGGCGACGATTGCAACGGAGATCGAGATCGGAATTCCTGTGATGTGGTCTGTTGGTGTTGCGGAGTAGCCGGCCGTGTCGGTGACTCGTGCGTAAATCAGGTGCATCCCCAGCGGTGGATTGTTCCAGACAAATGTGTAGGCAGGCGCTCCATTGACGGTCCCGCTGTTCGGCGAGGTGACCCTTCCTATCGCGGTTTCTCCATCGAGGAA
>VBDA01000461.1 GCA_005883655.1 Betaproteobacteria bacterium
CCGGGGCGCCAGGCCGGAGCTTGCCGACTCCCTCTGTCACTACCCGGTCCCCCGCGGCCAGCCCCGAATCGACGACCCAATCATTGCCGAGGCGGTAATTGGCAACGATTTGCCGGGTCTCCGCCTTGTCGCCGGCGGCGACCACGTAAACGGACTTCAGTCCCTGGAGCTCTTGAACGGCCTGTTGCGGAACGCGGATCGCGCTCGGATTCTCAAATGCAGCCACGATGACACGCACGAACAGACCCGGGCGCAAGATGCGATCCGGATTGGGTACCGAGATGCGCACCTGCAGCGTCCCGCTCTTCGGGTCTAGCGTGGCGTCGACGAAGTTGAGCTTGCCGGTAAGCGCGTAGTCGGTGCCGTCGGCAAGCCGGATATGAAATGGCGGTGCCGTATCGGGCCGGTCTCCTGGCGGGTGTTTCAGTGTCTTCTGCAGCTCCAGCAGCTTGTCCTCGCTGATGCTGAAATTCACCCACATCGGGTCGCTCGAGTACAACGTCGTGAGAAGCGACTGCTGGGCGGTGATCAGCGAGCCCGGCTTGACCTGCGAGCTGCTCATGAAGCCGTCTCGCGATGCGCGGAGTGTCGCGAATTCCAGGTTCAGCTCCACGTTGCGCAGAAGAGCCTTCTGGGCTTCCACCAGTGCGGCACTGGAACGCTCCTGCGCGACTGCCGTGTCGTAGTCCTGTTGGCTGACTGCCTTTTGCGCGATCAGCCGGGAGTTCCGCGCCAGATTCTGCTTGGCGTTGACCAGGTTCGCTTCGGCTTGAGCCAGGCTCGCCTTGGCCTGCGCGAGTTGGGCTTGGAAGGGTCGCTGATCGATGACATAGAGCACGTCCCCCTTCTTGACCCGCGCGCCGTCGGCAAACGCCTGACGCTCGAGCAGCCCGGTGACCTGGCTGCGGATTTCGATGGTGTCCGGTGCCTGGGTCTGCGCCACATACTCGTCGTAAACCGTCACCGCGCCTGGCTTGACCTCGATCACGGATACCTCTGGCGGAGGTGGAGCTTGGGGCTGCGCATTGCCTTTGCAGCCACCCAAGGCGAGCGAACAAACGCCAAGCGCGAACGCCCATCGCGCAACCGGGCCGAGTCCGTACGTGTTCGTCATGCCGATACCGCTCCCTTCGAAGACGCAGGATTTACACTGAACGTGTAGAAGGCTCGAGTCTTTCAAATTCCTGCAAGTGCGCTGCGTGTCTTGCCGGACGTCAGCCGTGCGATGCGACCGCGGTACGAGCGGTCATCGCACCGTCTCTACATCCGCCGCAAAAACGTATCCCGCCCCTCGTTCGGTGCGGATCAGCGCGGTCCGCGATCCCTTGGGCTCGATCTTCCGGCGAAGGCGGCCTACTTGCACATCGACCGACCGATCGAACACCTCGTCGTTGTGAAGGCGTGACGAGTCGAGCAGTTGCTCTCGCGACAGCACGCGCCGAGGAGCGGCCAGGAACGCCACCAGCAAATTGAACTCGCTGTTGGTGATTGGAATCGTCTCGCTCTGCGGCGACATGAGCCGGCGCAGCCGCACGTTCAGCTCCCAGCCCGCGAAGCGATAAGCCCGGATTCTGGCCAATCCGTCCGCCACCGTCTCGTGAGTGCGCGAGCGTCTCAGCAGTGCGCGGATACGGGCGAGAAGCTCGCGCGGAGAAAAAGGCTTGGTCAGGTAGTCGTCCGCGCCGAGCTCCAGACCCATCACCCGGTCGGCTTCTTCCTTGCGACCGGTCAGGATGATGATCGGAACGTCCGACTCGGCGCGCAGATTGCGAGCGATCTGCATCCCGTCCTCACCCGGCAACTTCAAGTCGAGAATGAGCAGGTCGATCGTATGGCGCGCCATGACGTCTGCGATTGCCTGCCCGCTGGCCAGGGTGGTGACCTGGATCTCGTTATCACCGAGGTAGTCGGCAATCATCTGCCGCACCGACGGGTCATCGTCGATTGCCAGCACGTGAATTGGCGCAGACATCGCTCCCGCCACAGGGTCCGATTTCACGAGTTGGAAATCAGTGGTCAACATCGCGCCTAGACACTGGCGTCTCGGCACGACTGGAATTTGTCACTGGAGCGGGGAATTGTGTCAATTGTCATCCAGCGACGGTGCGCCGGCATATTGCCGTACCGCTGCACAGATCGAATGCAGACAGCGGCGGCGTACTCGGCCGGCAATCAACGTTTGGCACGTCTCGAGGAAACGCTTGAACTCGAAGGGCGGTATCGTTATCGTCGAATCGGACGACCTTATCCGCGAGCTGCTCCAGCGCTGGCTGGGCGAAGCGGGTTACGGAGTTATCCTGCCCGCCAAAGATCATAATCCAGGGTTGGTCATGCCGCAGCTGGTCATCGCGGACATTTCCAGCCCCGATAGCGCAGAGACAACGATCAAGGAGCTCGCAGCAGCGTATTCTGCACCTATCCTGGCCTTGTCGGCCCGTTTTCGGCAGGGGCTGGGCGGGTCGGAGGCGGCAGCCCATCGTCTCCATGTGTGCAAGGTTTTGCCGAAGCCATTCAGTCGCGAAGAACTTCTCTATGCCGTGGGCGAATCGATTGAGCATCCGTGAACGATGACGTAGCGAGCGGCTGCGCGCTTCGTCAAGCCATCGGTTTCATTGTTTGACTATCGCGGGAATGAGCTCCACCCGAGTGGAGACTGACTGGACATGACCCGGATCTTTCGCTTCTCCCCTTCCCGGTTGGCGTTTGCCTACATCCTCCTCAGCGTGCTGGTGCTCGCGCTGTTTGCAATTCCGCTCTGGTATGCCTGGAACGTGAACATTTCGACCTTCAAGGTCTATGTTCTCGGAACCGAGGTACAGAGAATGGTGGACACATTCGAAAGCGAGGGCGCGACAGGGCTCGCCGCGGCGATCAATTCGCGGGTCGTCAGCCTGCCTGACGACGAAGTCATGATTCTCGCCGACGCATCGAAAGCAAAGCTTGCCGGCAAC
>VBDA01000110.1 GCA_005883655.1 Betaproteobacteria bacterium
AGGCGATCAGATCGTCGCCCAGAAACCGCTGCGTCTCCTCGGATCGCGCGCTCGTGTCGAGGTAGGCGTCGTAAGCCAAAAGCGCGCGCTCGAAGCTGGAGCGGAAAACCGGATCGTCGGCGGCGTGCACCAGCCGGCGTTCATCGACTCGCCGGAGGAAAGCTTTCGGATTATGACCAACCGCATTCCACAACGATGGATGGAGCCGCTCGAACAGCTCGCGAGTCGGACGATCCCAGCTGTACCGGAGATTGCCGGCCAGCTCTTCGAGCCTTGCGAGACGCTCCGGCAAGTTCGGATTGACTTCCAGCGAGTAGGGCGTGCCTGGCGCTTGCATACTCCCTTTCCGTTCACCCGAACCGCGCGATATGAATTATTTTGTCATGCTTTCGGCGGCGAAG
>VBDA01000112.1 GCA_005883655.1 Betaproteobacteria bacterium
CTATGGCGGTGATCGAACCATGCGCATCGAGCAGGAGATCGTCCTCGGCGTCGGCGGCGTGCGCGCGCTCTCACAGCTCGGGCTACGACCCACCGTTTGGCACATGAATGAGGGACACGCCGCGTTTCTCGTCCTCGAGCGTGTTCGAGTGCTGCGCCAGGCGGGACTCGATTTCGCGAGTGCGCTGGAGGCGGTCGCAGTCAACACCGTTTTTACCACCCACACCGCGGTCCCAGCGGGACACGACCACTTTCCCGAAGAGATGCTCGCGAGTTACTTCGCCAGCTACGCGCGCGAGCTCGGCATTTCCAATGAAACGCTGCTCGGGCTTGGGCGTACACCCTCGGGCGACGAGTTCAACATGACCGCGCTGGCAGTGCGCGGGTCACGATTTCACAATGGCGTGTCGCGCCTTCACGGGCAGGTTTCCGCCGAAATGCTCAAAGAGTTGTGGCCGCAGATTTCCGCGGAAGAAAATCCGATCGATTACGTCACTAACGGGGTGCACGTTTCCACCTTTCTGTCGCTCGAATGGGTCGATGTCTTCGACCGCTTTCTGGGTCCGGACTGGCGTCAGCGCATGCAGGACCCAGCGAACTGGCGGGCGATAGATGGCCTGCCCGACGGCGATTTCTGGTCGGTGCATCAGTTTCTCAAGTCGAGAATGCTGCAAGCGCTGCGGCAACGGGTGTTCGATCAGCATCTAGGCAATCAGGGTAGCGAAGCGCACCTCGATCGGCTGTTGAAGTACGCAGATCCCGTTGATCCGAACGTGCTGACCATCGGGTTCGGCCGCCGCTTCGCCACCTACAAACGCGCGACCTTGCTGTTCGAGAACTTGAGCTGGCTGGAGCGGTTGTTGTCAGACGCGGAGCGTCCGGTGCTGTTCGTGTTCGCGGGACGAGCTCACCCGGCCGACGTGCCTGGACAGGACTTGATCCGCACCATTGCGAAGTTCGCACGCTTGCCGTTTCTGGAAGGCAAGGTGCTGCTGCTCGAAGGGTACGACCTGCAGCTGGCGCGCGCGCTGGTATCCGGCGTCGATGTATGGCTGAACAATCCCGTGCATCCGCTCGAAGCTTCGGGCACCTCGGGCATGAAGGCGGGCATGAACGGCGTCATCAACCTATCGGTGCTCGATGGCTGGTGGGCGGAAGGCTACGACGGAAGCAATGGCTGGGCCATCAAGCCGGCGGCGCACACGCTCGATCAGATGCATCGCAACCGTGAAGAGGCTCGCGCGCTTTACGAAATCCTGCAGGACCAGGTGATCCCGATGTATTACGATCGCGATGCCGCCGGCTATTCGCCGAAGTGGGTCGATCTAGCCAAGCGCTCGATCGCAAGCATCCTGCCGCGCTACAACGCGACGCGGATGGTTAGCGAGTATGTGTCCAAATTCTACGGTGCCGCCGCGGATCATGGCCGCCGCTACAACGACGACGCCTACGCCGCGGCGAAGGCCGTCGCGGCGTGGAAGGCTCGCGTTCGTACGGCATGGCCGGGCGTCGCTTTGCGCCGTGTCGACGTGCCGCAGTCGCGATTCAAGTTCGGACAAAGCGTGCGGCTCGAGGTCGCGGTGACGCTCAACGGCCTCGCGCCCGAAGACGTCGTCGTCGAGTTGCTGCTTGGCGTCCCCGAGTACGAATCGGCGGAGGAGAAGCCGCGCCGATACCGGTTCGCCGCGGACGGCGCCGTCGACAGCGCCAGAAAACAGCGTTTCGTGCTGCAGCTTGCGCCCGACATCTGCGGTCGGCTGGATTACCGGATCCGCGCGTACCCATGGCACGAGCTCCTCGCTCATCCCTTCGAGCTCGGCCTCATGCTCTGGAGCTAGCGATGGCCGCCGATCTCGAATTCGACACCATGGGTCGCGATGCGACAAGGCGAGACTCGCGCGCATCGGAGCTCAGCATGCTTACCGCGCACGACATCTATCTGTTCCGCGAGGGGACGCACGGACGCCTTTACCAGGGCATGGGCTGTCATCTCGTCGGCAATGGCGGTGGCGAAGGCGGAGCTTCGGGCGCCTCGTTCGCGGTGTGGGCGCCGAACGCCGCCCGGATCTCCGTGGTTGGCGAGTTCAACGGGTGGGAATCGACAGCGCATCCGATGCAGGCGCGCGCGGATGGCTCCGGCGTCTGGGAGCGCTTTGTGACCGGCGTCGAGCACGGCCAGAATTACAAATACCGGGTGGTCTCAGCGCATGGCGCATCGGCGGTCGACAAGGCCGATCCCTACGCATTTTTCACCGAAGTCGCGCCCTCTACCGCCTCACGGGTGTGGGCACTCGACTACAACTGGAAAGACGGCGCGTGGATGAAAACGCGCACGCGCCGCCACGCGCTCGACGCTCCCATGTCGATCTACGAGGTGCATCTCGGGTCGTGGCGGCGCGGTGGCGATAATCGGCTGCCAACCTACCGCGACATCGCGCTCGAGCTTGCCGGCTACGTTCGCGACATGGGCTTCACCCACGTCGAGCTGATGCCCGTCACCGAGCATCCGTTTTACGGCTCGTGGGGTTATCAGACGACGGGATATTTTGCGGCGACGTCGCGCTATGGGGCGCCGCAGGACCTGATGCACCTCATCGAGGTTCTGCATCAGCATGACATCGGCGTGATCCTCGATTGGGTGCCGTCTCATTTTCCGGCCGACGCGCACGGGCTCGCGGTGTTCGACGGAACCCATCTCTACGAGCATGCCGACCCGAGACAGGGATTTCACCCGGAGTGGAATAGCTCGATCTTCAATTACGGCCGCAACGAAGTGCGGTCGTTTCTGCTGTCGAGCGCGTTTTTCTGGCTCGACAAGTACCACATCGACGGGCTTCGGGTGGATGCAGTGGCGTCGATGCTCTACCTCGACTACGGCCGCAAGGACGGCGAATGGATACCGAACCGCAACGGCGGGCGCGAGAATCTGCAAGCGATCGATTTCCTGCGTCTGCTCAACGAATCGGTGTATCGCGATTATCCCGACGTTCAGGTCATCGCCGAGGAGTCGACGTCGTGGCCGATGGTTTCCCGTCCGGTGTCCATGGGCGGCTTGGGGTTCGGCATGAAATGGAACATGGGCTGGATGCACGACACACTCGATTACATGCGCCAGGATCCGATCCATCGCAGGCACCATCACGACCGGCTGACGTTCTCGATCTGGTACGCGTTCTTCGAGAACTTCGTGCTGCCGCTGTCGCACGACGAGGTGGTCTACGGCAAGGGATCGCTGATAGGCAAGATGCCCGGCGACTCTTGGCAGCAATTCGCCAATCTGCGGCTCTTGTTCGGCTATATGTGGGCGCATCCCGGCAAAAAGCTCTTGTTCATGGGCGGCGAATTCGGCCAGCGCCGTGAATGGACGCACGAGAGCGGACTCGAATGGTGGGTATCGACGCTCTTCGAGCATGCCGGCGTGCAGCGCTGGGTACGAGATCTCAACGGCGCGCTGCGAACCGAGCCCGCGCTGTATCAACTCGACTTCGATCAGGCGGGATTCGAATGGATCGACGGCGGCGACGCCGCGGCGAGCGTGCTCACTTTCCTGCGCAAACCGAAGAATGGCGTCGCGCCGCTTCTGGCGGTGTGCAATTTCACGCCGCTCGTGCGCCACAATTACAGTGTCGGCGTGCCGCAAGGCGGGCTCTGGCGCGAGCTGCTCAACAGCGACGCGGGCGTTTATGGCGGCAGCGGGGTCGGCAATTTCGGCGCAGTCGAAGCGGCGCCGGTCCCGGCGCAGGGTCGCGCACATGCGCTCACGCTGACGCTGCCGCCGCTCGGGTGCCTGCTGCTCAAGCCTGACAGAAGCGCGGGGCGAGCAAAATGAGCGGAAGCGGGAAAACCGAACGCCGCAAAGCGGCGGCCGCCAAGGCGCCGGTTCGCGCGGTGATCGAAGCGGTGATGCCCGCGGTCGACGGCGGCCGTTTTCCGATCAAGCGCGTGCTGGGCGAGGAGGTGGTGGTCGAAGCCGATTGCTTTGCCGATGGGCACGACGAGCTCGCCTGTCTGCTGCTCTATCGAAACGACAGCGACGCGGCTTGGGAGAGCGTACCCATGATTGCGCTGGGCAACGATCGATGGCGCGCGGCATTCACCGTCGAGCGTATCGGCGTCTATCGCTACACGGTGACCGCGTGGGTGGATGCTTTCCTTTCCTGGCGCCACGATTTCGCGCGGCGGGTCGATGCCGAGGACCTCCTGGTCGCGGCACAACTCGGCGCTGCGCTGATCGATGGCGTCGCGAGCCGCGCCAAAGCCGGCGCCAAGCGCCGCCTCGCCGCATGGGCGAAGCGGCTGCGCCGTGAGCAGGATCCGGCGGCCCTGGCAACGCTCGGGCTGGACGAAGATCTGTTTAGTCTGGCGAAAGAATATCCCGACCGCAGCTTCGCTGCCACCCATCCAGTCGAGCTCTCCGTGCGCGTCGACCGCGATCGCGCACGTTACAGCACATGGTACGAGCTCTTTCCGCGCTCGTTCGGTCCCGCGACAGGGGCGCACGGAACGTTCAAGGATTGCGGTGCCGTTCTGCCTTATGTCGCGGCGATGGGTTTCGATGTCCTTTACTTTCCACCGATCCATCCCATCGGCCGGGGACGGCGCAAGGGCCCCAATAACTCGCTGATCGCGAGCGCAGGCGACGTGGGAAGCCCGTGGGCGATCGGCGCGCTGGAAGGCGGTCACACCGCGGTACATCCAGCGCTTGGAACGCTCGCCGATTTTCGCGAGCTCATCAAGCTCGCCGGCGAGCACGGCCTGGAAGTCGCGCTCGACATCGCCTTTCAGTGCGCGCCAGATCACCCCTGGGTCAAGGAGCACCCGGAATGGTTCCGCTGGCGCCCGGACGGCACGGTGCAATACGCCGAAAATCCGCCAAAAAAATATCAGGACATCTATCCGTTCAACTTCGACTGCGGAGAGTGGCAGGATTTGTGGAACGCATTGGAGGACGTATTCCTGTTCTGGATCGGCGAGGGCGTGCGCATTTTCCGGGTCGACAATCCGCACACCAAGCCGTTCGCGTTCTGGGAATGGCTGATAGCGAGGGTATGCCGCGACTATCCCGACGTGATCTTCCTGGCCGAGGCATTCACCCGCCCGAAAATCATGCATCGCCTGGCCAAGCTCGGCTTCAGCCAGTCGTACACGTATTTCACCTGGCGCAATACCAAGCACGAGCTCACGGAGTATTTCACCGAGCTGGCGCACGATCCGAGCCGCGAATACTTTCGTCCCAACTGCTGGCCGAACACCCCCGACATCCTCAACGAATACCTGCAAGTCGGCGGCCGGCCGGCTTTCATGGCGCGGGTTGTGCTGGCGGCGACGCTGTCCGCCAATTACGGCATCTACGGTCCCGCGTTCGAGCTGATGGAGCACATTCCGCGCGAGCCCGGTAGCGAGGAATATCGGGATTCGGAGAAGTATCAGCTCCGGCATTGGGACTTGTCGCGCACTGACAGCCTCGCCGACTTCATCGGCAGGATCAACCGCGCTCGGCGCGACAATAGCGCATTGCAGCAGGATTGGAGCCTGCGCTTTTTCGCGGTCGACAACGAACAACTGATCTGCTATGCCAAGACCAGTGCCGGCCTTGACAGCGTCTTCGACAACATTGTCGTCGTGGTCGTCAATCTGGACCCGTGGCACACGCAATCGGGTTGGGTCGACATCGATCTCTCCGCACTCGGGATGGAAAAGGACAGCACTTATCAGATGCACGACTTGCTGACCGACGCACGCTATCTCTGGCACGGCCGTCGCAACTTCGTGCAGCTCGATCCGGCGCGGACACCGGCGCATGTGTTGCGCCTGCGCCGTCGCGTAAAGAGCGAACACGCATTCGATTACTTCGCTTAATCCAGGTCAATGGACACCCAAGCCACCGCGCCACCGAGTCAGGGCATCGTTGCCGGGACCTCGGACGCGCTCTGGTACAAGGACGCGATTGTCTACGAGCTGCACGTCAAAGCCTTTCACGACTCGAACAACGACGGCATCGGAGACTTTCTGGGCCTCGCCGAGAAGCTCGACTACATACGCGATCTCGGCGTCAACACCATCTGGCTGCTTCCTTTTTATCCCTCGCCGATGAGAGACGACGGCTACGACGTCGCCGACTATCACAACATCGCGCCCGCCTACGGTACACGCCATGATTTCCGGAACTTCGTGCGCGAGGCGCATCGACGGGACCTGCGCATCATCACCGAGCTGATCGTCAATCACACCTCGGATCAGCATCCGTGGTTCCAGGCCGCGCGGCGCGCGCCCAAAGACTCCGACAAGCGCAACTTCTACGTCTGGAGCGACGACCCGAAGCGTTACGCCGGCACGCGCATCATTTTCACCGATACCGAGAAATCGAACTGGACCTGGGACGATCTCGCGCAGCAGTACTACTGGCACCGCTTCTTCAGCCATCAGCCGGACCTCAATTTCGACAATCCCAAGGTGCTGAAGGCGATCTTCAGGACCATGCGCTTCTGGCTGGACATGGGCGTCGACGGCTTCCGTCTCGACGCGATTCCGTATCTTGTCGAGCGCGAGGGAACGAATAACGAGAATCTTCCCGAGACGCACGCGGTGATCAAGCAGATCCGCGCACTGATCGACGAGCATTATGGCGACCGGCTCCTTCTGGCCGAGGCCAATCAATGGCCCGAGGACGTGCGCGAGTATTTCGGCGCCGGCGACGAGTGCCACATGGCGTACCACTTCCCGCTTATGCCACGGATGTACAGCGCGATCGCGCAGGAGGACCGGCATCCGATCACCGAGATCATGGCCCAGACCCCGGAGATTCCAGAGACCTGCCAGTGGGCGATCTTCCTGCGCAACCACGACGAGCTGACGCTGGAGATGGTGACCAGCAAGGAACGCGACTACATGTACCAGACCTACGCCGCGGATCCACGCGCGCGTCTGAATCTGGGGATACGGCGCCGGCTCGCGCCCCTGCTTGACAACGACATGGACAAGATCAAGCTGATGAACAGTCTGCTGTTGTCGATGCCCGGCTCGCCGATGATCTACTACGGCGACGAGATCGGCATGGGCGACAATGTCTATCTCGGCGATCGCGACGGCGTGCGCACGCCGATGCAGTGGCGTCCGGACCGCAACGCCGGTTTTTCGTCGGCGGACCCGCAGCGGCTGTATCTGCCGCCGATCATGGACCCGGTGTACGGCTATCTGGCGGTCAACGTCGAGGCGCAGGCGCGCGAGACGTCTTCGCTGCTGAACTGGATGCGGCGCATGCTCGCCGCGCGCAAGCTGCACAAGGCATTCGGCCGCGGAACGCTGACCTTCCTCCGGCCGACCAATCGCAAGATCCTCGCTTACGTGCGCGAGTACGAGGACGATCTCCTGCTCTGCGTGGTCAATCTGGCGCGCGCGGCGCAGCCGGTCGAGCTCGACCTGTCAATACACAAAGGACTGATCCCGATCGAGGTAATGGGCCGGGCGAGCTTTCCGTCGATTGGCGATGCGCCTTACGTGCTCACGCTGCCCGGGCACGGATTCATGTGGTTCCGGCTCGCCAAAGGCGGCGAAGCGGCAACCAAACGCGACGATCGGATTCCGCGCGAAGAGTTGCCGGTACTGGTGCTCTTCGATGGTTGGCAAAGCCTCTTCCGCGATCGAGTCGTTCCCTGGCGTATCGCGCTATCAGAAAAAGTGCGCGCGCAGCTCGAGCGTGATCTCTTACCGGCATTCGTCGTCGGACAGCGCTGGTATGGGGCAAAGGGTGAGACGCTCCGGCGCGTTGCGCTGATCGATCACGTTGAGTGGGGCAAGGCCCCGTCGAGCTGGCTGATCACGCTTGCCAGCGCCGAAGGNTGCTTCCGCTGACGCTGGTCTGGGAAGATGCGCCCGACGAACGCATGCGCGCGGTGCAGGATGCGACTATCGCCCGTGTTCGGCAGCAGGGCCGTGTCGGCGTACTCGCAGATGCATTTGCCGACGAGGATTTTTGTCGCGCGATTGCCACCGCCATCGGCGCCGGCGAGGACATCCGATGCGCACGTGGAACGATACGTTTCATGCGTACAGGCGTCTTTGCCGAGCTCGCCGGCAGCGACGTCGCGGTATGGCAGGGACAGGTGCGTTCGACCGGCGCGCAGAGCAGCAACACCGTACTCGTGCTCGGCGAGAGGCTGCTGCTCAAGGCCTACCGGCGGCTTCATGCCGGCATCAATCCCTAGCTCGAGATCGGACGCTTCCTCACGGAAACGGTGAACTTCACGCATGCGGTTCCGGTCGCGGGCGCGATCGAGTACCTTGCCGGCGACGGCGCGGTGACGACGCTCGCGCTGCTGCGGGGTTTCATCGTCAACCAGGGCGACGCATGGGGTTACACGCTGAATTACGTTCGAGACGGCGTGCTGCCTTCGGGCGCTCCCGCAGACATCCACGGCGGCTATCTCGCGCTCATCCGCACCCTGGGCAAGCGCACCGCCGAGCTGCATGCCGCCTTGTCGCAGCGGACGGGCAACCCGGCGTTCGATCCGGAGCCTGTCGAGGCGCGCGATATCAGCGCGTGGGTGCGACACGCGCACGATGTTGCCTCGGCAACGCTCGACCGTCTCGAGCAAAAGCGCGCGACGCTGGATGCAGCGATGCAGTCCCAAGCCATGCAACTCCTCGCCGCGCGGACCGAGCTATTGAAACGCATCGATACCTGCGCACCGGCCGCCGCGCGCGCGTTCAAGACGCGGCTGCACGGCGATTATCACCTGGCCCAGGTCCTGCTGGCCCAGAATGATTTTCATCACCGATTTCGAGGGAGAGCCGGCACGCCCGCTGGCTGAACGGCGGCAGAAGCACTCCGCGCTCAGGGATGTCGCCGCTATGCTGCGATCGTTTAATTATGCTATGCATCAGGCGACCATGCACGCAACGGTCGAACGTCCCGACGCGCTGGCGTCGTTGCAGGCGCCGGCGCGGGCATGGGAGGCGGTAGCCCGGAAGGCGTTTCTGGATGCGTACCGCAATACCGCGTCGCGCGCGGCCCTTTTCACGTCGTGGGATGAGATGCGCGGCTTGCTAGACTTGTTCCTGCTGGAAAAAGCTTTTCATGAGCTTGCCTACGAAGTGGACAACCGGCCGGATTGGGTGCGCGTGCCCTTGGCCGGTCTTCTGGATCTGCTCGATCGCAGATCCACGCAGGATTGACAGGAGGTCACGATGGATCGATTCGACGTGATGTGGGAGCCGGTGCGCGCGTTCCTGGTGCAGGTAGGCGAGTTCTTTCCGAAAGTAATGCTTGCGCTGGTCATCCTGCTCCTCGGCTGGCTGATCGCCAAGGCGGTGCGCTTCGCCGTGGTCAAAGCGCTGCGCGCAATCAATTTCAACGTGCTCACCGAAAAGGCGGGCATCGATGCCTTTTTGAAACAGGGTGGCGGAGAGACCGACACCACCGATATTCTCGGCCTGCTGATCTACTGGCTCACCATCCTGACCGCGCTGATGATCGCCGCAAACAGCGTGGGCCTGATCGCCGTCACCGAGCTCGTCGTGCGAGTCGTGCTGTTCGTGCCCAAAGTGATAGTCGCCATCGTGATTCTCGCATTCGGCGCGTACTTCGCGCGTTTCATCGGCATGTCGGTGACGGCGTACTGCAAAAGCCTGGACATGCCCGACGCCGCGCTTTTCGGCCGACTCGCGATGTACGCGATCGTCGTCTTTGTGGCCATGGTCGCGATCGATCATCTGGGCTTGGGCGACATCATTCGCCAGACTTTCCTGATTCTGCTCACCGCGGTTGCGCTGGCGCTTGCGCTCGCGTTCGGGCTTGGCGGCCAAAAACGCGCGGCGGACTTTCTCGAGCGCTGGTCGCGGCGAGCCAAGACCGACGAGCCCAGACTCCCCGATCGCCGTCCTGCGCCATGATTCTGCGTCGAACGGACGAGCACCAGCACCCATCGCCATCGTCATTTTCGCGCAAGGGGAATCCATTGGCACTTGATCAAACGTCCATCCCCGTCGAAGCCTGCCCTCGAACGCCTGAATCAGTGGCGGGGATGACGAGTGCGCTTCTGACCAGCCGATGACACCGATTACGGCAGTATGGCCCGGTTGCCCGGACCCGCGCGGCGCTACCTGGGACGGCGAAGGCGTTAACTTCGCGCTGTTCTCCGAAAACGCGGAGCGCGTCGAGCTGTGCATTTTCGATGATGCCGGCCGGCGGCAGCTCCAGCGCATCGCGATCTCCGAGCGCACCGATCAGGTGTGGCATTGCTATCTGCCGGAAGCGCGGCCGGGGATGCTCTACGGCTATCGCGTGTATGGCCGCTACCGTCCCGACGAGGGCAGTCGCTTCAATGCGCACAAGCTGCTGCTCGATCCATACGCGATGCAGATCGTCGGCGCATTGCGCTGGAGCGATGCATTGTTCGGCTACACTCCGGGTCATCGGCGCGAAGACCTTTCCTACGACCGGCGCGACAGCGCGGTAGGGATGCCCAAGTGCAAGGTGATCGATCCGGCATTCACCTGGGGCGGCGACCGGGGGCCGGCAGTGCCGTGGCACGAAATGGTGATCTACGAGCTGCACGTGCGCGGCTACACCATGCAGCATCCCGACGTTCCGCCTCAGCTTCGAGGCACCTATGCGGGCCTGGCGACAGCGCCGGTCATCGATTATCTGAAGCGCCTCGGCGTGACCACCATCGAGCTGATGCCGGTGCACGCCTTCGTCGACGACCGCAGGCTCGTCGAGCAGGGCCTGCGCAACTACTGGGGCTACAACACCATCGGATTTTTCGCGCCCGATGCGCGCTATTCCGCGTCGGGGAAGATCAACGAGTTCAAGACCATGGTGAAGACGCTGCATTCTGCCGGCTTCGAGGTCATCCTGGACGTCGTTTACAACCATACCGCCGAGGGTAATCACCTCGGACCGACACTGTGCTTTCGCGGCATCGACAACGTCTCGTACTACCGTCTCCAGCACGACGACAGGCGCTTCTACACCGATTACACGGGGACCGGCAACACCCTCGACATGCAGCATCCGCGGGTGCTCCAGCTGCTGATGGACTCGCTGCGCTATTGGGTCACCGACATGCACGTCGATGGCTTTCGCTTCGACCTCGCATCGTCACTGGCGCGCGAGCTGCATGAAGTAAACCGCCTGGGCGCCTTCTTCGACATTCTGAGGCAGGATCCCGTGCTCTCGCGCGTGAAGCTCATCGCCGAGCCGTGGGACCTGGGCGAGGGCGGCTATCAGGTCGGCAACTTTCCGCCGGGATGGGCGGAGTGGAACGACAAGTATCGCGACACCATGCGCGCGTATTGGAAGGGCGACGGCGGACTGATCGGCGAGTTCTCGCGGCGGCTGACCGGATCGAGCGATCTCTACGGACGCCACGGCCGGCTGCCGCACGCCAGCATCAACTTCATCACCGCGCACGACGGCTTCACCCTCCAGGACCTCGTCTCGTACAACGAAAAGCACAACGAAGCCAACCTGGAGGAGAACCGCGACGGCAACAACAACAACCTGTCATGGAATTGCGGTGTCGAGGGACCGACCGACGATCCCGCTGTCAACGCCTTGCGCGCGCGCCAGAAGCGCAACATGCTGGCCACGCTGCTCTTGTCGCAAGGCGTGCCGATGCTGGTCGCGGGGGACGAAATCGGCCGCACCCAACAGGGCAACAACAACGCGTACTGCCAGG
>VBDA01000111.1 GCA_005883655.1 Betaproteobacteria bacterium
CGCTATCGCTGTTCAGTGCATCGCGTGGGTCGGCATGGCGACATCGGCCGTCGGATCGGTCTGGCGCCAGCGCAGGTCGGTAGGATCGGATGCATGCGAGTCCTGCGCATTGGTTTGCTTCGATGGCCGCTCTGCCATGGCCTTCAATATCAAGCCAATCAGCAAGAGTATCAGCGACCCGAGCAGGACCAGCGGCTGCAAGGTTTCGACGTCCAAGCTCGCCCCAAACGCAGGCGTCAC
>VBDA01000462.1 GCA_005883655.1 Betaproteobacteria bacterium
GACCAGAAGCTGCTGGCCTTGCAAAGGGCGTTGGCGCTCAGCGCCATCGAGATCACCGAGGCCGACATCGCTGATTCGGACGCCGCACAACGATATCTGGACACCAACACCGGCCTGTACGCCGCGGTGGACCGTTCCACCTTCCTGTTTACCCCCGAGGGCATCATGCTCGCCGAGCGTCCGTATCGCGCCAATCGACGCGGCCTTCATGCTGGCGATCGGGCTTACATGAGGGACACCATTAGTACCCAGCAACCCGTCATCTCGGAACCGTTCCTCACCAATATCGGCGACGCAAACATGGTGCTGGTGGTCACGACGCCGGTCTTTGCCAAGGACGGGCAGATGATCGCCATCCTTACGGGCAGCCTCGGCCTCACCCACCCCGGGATGCTCGGAAACGTTGCCAAGACGGTGATCGGCAAGACGGGATATCTCTACATCGTGACCGCGGACGGAAGCCTCATCATGCATCCGGAGCGGACACGTCTCTCGCAGAAAGCCTTCGCTGCGCGCGCCAACCCGCTTTTCGACCGCGCGCTCAAGGGCTACGAGGGCACCGAGATGACTGTCGACTCGAACGGACGCGACGCGCTCGTTTCATACAAGCGCGTGCCGTCGTCGAACTGGATCGTCGCCGCCGTATATCCGAAGGATGAAGCTTTCATTGCAGTCCACGATCTCATCTGGCGTTTCGTGAGCTTCCTGATACTGGCCTGCGTGCTCGTGGTCGCGGCCGTCTGGGCGTTGACGCGCTATTTTATGCGGCCCCTCGTAGTCCTTACGCATCACCTGGCGGCCTACACCGCCGCCGATGCGAAGATCGCTCCATTGACCGGCGACACCGGCAGCGGCGAAATCCTCGCGCTGAGGAGCGCGTTCAATCGGCTTACCTCTCGCTTGCACGAGCGGGAAGACGCGCTGATCGAGACAATGCACGAGTACCAGCTGATCACCAACAACTCCACCGATCTGATCACCAATCACGGGCCGGATGGAACGATTACGTTCGCATCTCCGGTGTCGGCGAGCATTCTCGGCATGCCGCACGGTGATTTGCTCGGCCACACTCTGTGCGAATTCGTACACCCCGAAGACCTCGCCATCGTTCGCTCTGCGATCGCGCAAGTCGTTCAGACGAAGGCGTTGCCGACGATCATCTATCGTGCGCGTCACGTGGATCAGCATTATGTGTGGTTCGAGACGACGCTGCGACTGATGAAAAGCAATACCGGCGAGGAGACGCGGAAGATTCTCTGCATCTCGCGCGATATAAGCGATCGTAGACGGATGGAAGAGCGGCTGCACAGTCTCGCGCGGACAGACCATTTGACGACGCTCCCCAATCGATTTCTGCTCGACGAACGCATCGCAACCGGACTCGCGCAATCCCGGCGCGAAGGCTCGCTCCTCGCCATGCTGATGATCGACCTCGACCGCTTCAAGAAAATCAATGACACGCTCGGCCATGGCGGGGGTGACGAGTTGCTGAAGCTGGTCGGAACCACGCTGAAGACGTGCGTTCGAGAATGCGATACGGTCGCCCGTTGGGGAGGCGATGAATTCGTGCTGTTACTGCCGGGCCTCCAGGATTCCAACATCGCGTTGGCGATCGCCAAGCGCTGTCTGATGGCGTTGAAGCAGCCGTTCGTCGTCGACGGTCAAATACTGCACACCTCCGCTTCCATAGGAATATGTCTTTCGCCGGACTCCAGTGCCGGAGCGGATATGCTGCTGGAGAATGCGGATACCGCCATGTACAAGGCCAAGGCGCGCGGCGGCGATTGCATGATCATCTACAGCCCGGACATGAGCGCGGGCGCGCGCCGCCGATTGTTGATGGAGAATGAGCTGTTTCACGCTATCGAGAGGAACGAGCTGCTATTGCATTACCAGCCGCTGATCTCGGCGAAGACAGGACGATTGGCAGGAGTCGAGGCGTTGATACGTTGGCAGCATCCCGATTATGGCCTCGTGTCGCCCGGGGAATTCATTCCCATCGCGGAAGAGACCGGCCTCATCGATACCATCGGCGAGTGGGTGTTGCATACGGCATGCACTCAAATGAACGACTGGTACCGCCGCGGACTTCCGAAAATTTCGGTCTCAGTGAACCTTTCCAGCAGACAGCTTCGGCAGGAAAGCCTGGCCAACACGATCAAGAAGGTGCTCAAGGACACGGGCTTCGATTCCCAGAACCTCGAGCTGGAGCTGACCGAATCGTTTTTGATGGATGATGTGACGCGCAGCAAATCCATACTCGGGGAGCTCAAGTCGCTGGGGGTCACGATCGCCCTCGACGACTTCGGTACGGGATACTCGTCGTTGAGTTACTTGAAGGGCTTTTCGCTGGACACCCTGAAGATAGATCGGACTTTTATCGCCGAGTTGACGACAAGCGAAGCGACTGCATCGATCGTTCGGGCGACGATCGGCCTCGCCGAAGGGCTGTCGTTGAAAACCGTAGCGGAAGGCGTGGAAACGAGAGAGCAGGCGGATTTTCTGGTGAAGCAGGGTTGCGACGTGCTGCAGGGCTACCTGTTCGCGCGGCCGATGGTGCCGGAAGCGTTCTTTTCGTTTGCCAACGCTCCCCGCAAGAATCTGTTGTCGAGCCCACCGCGCGAACATTCCGAAAAAGTAAGCTGACGCGCTCGCTGTCCCTTTGTCGTACGCAAGGGGAAATGACGGATCGAGAGCGCACTTCCTTATTCATTGGGAGTATGGCATTCACGCATTAGTTGCTCGCGGTTCGCGGCGCCTCAGCCGCCCGCATCGCTCGCCTTGCGCTTGCGCCCGCGTGCACGCTTGCGCTTTTTCGGCCCTTCGTCGGGCCGCAGCATGTTCTCGCGCTCCTCCGTGTCAGCGTGCTGGAAGCGATCCCACCAGTCGGCAAGCGTGGCAAGCTCGCCTTCCATTTCGCCGCTGGCGCAGCGCAGCCACAGGAAATCGTAGCCGGCGCGAAAGCGTGGATGCTCGAGCAGACGAAACGGACGCTGGCCCGAGCGCTGCTCGAA
>VBDA01000463.1:0-1352 GCA_005883655.1 Betaproteobacteria bacterium
AATCGCGAGTGGTCTTTGGAGAGGGATTCGTAGTCGATGCCGAGCCGGAACTTGACGTCGGGACGGAAGTTTTCCACCACGACGTCCGCGGTCGCGATCAGCCGCTTGAGCGCGCTGATGCCTTCGGGTTCCTTTAAATTGAGCGTCACCGAACGCTTGTTTCGATGCGTGTATTGATAGTCGGAGCCGTCCTGGCCGCCGAGGGTATCGTCGCCGCGCATATGGTCCGGCATCTGCACTTGGATAACATCAGCGCCCCAGTCAGCAAGTTGCCGGCACGCCGTCGGCCCCGCCCGGACCTGCGTTAGATCGATGACGCGAAAGCGTTCCAAGGCGGCGGAGGCAGGGAGGTGAGCCATCGTAGCGGTCTCGCAATCAGCGCCGGAATGAGGTGGCAGTTGCTGTGATGAAGCGCCCGAAAGTGTATACATTTTTCGCATCGGTGTCCCGAGCTTCCAGGATGGTCTCAACAGAAGCGGACAGAGCGGCAAGCACCGAAGTGCCCGAGCAAGCTCGATAGCCTCTAGCGTGCGCCATGTGCAAAAAAAACCGGGCCGACAGAGTCGTCCCGGTCAGGACTTGCGGCGCGCCATGCCAGAAGCAAATGCGTGACGCTAAATTAAGGGTAGGGATCAGATCGGAGTGTCGACCTGAGGGAGAGGGTTCAGAGTCGTTGCTTCAAGATCTGCCCTACCTGCGACGAATTATCCACGCCGCTCCGTTGCCTGCCATCAGCCGTGCCCTGATTTGAATGTAGGGCAATCGCCCAACAGGTGTAAGGCCATACGGAAGCGACATACCCCGTTGTGCAGCGCTACCACTTGGCGCGCCGCTCAGTACATCTCGTATTCCACGGTGAAGCGAACGGTCGTGTCAGAAGTGTTGTTGTTCAAACCGAATAGGATCGCGCCATCGTACTTCAGCTTATTGCGCGCGCCGAGCGCCAGCTGACCGAAGAATGCCGGCCCAAGCTTGTGCTCGGTCGCGCGCCCGAAATCGTTCGTTCTGCCCAGACTGCCGAAGCCCTGCACGCCTGGCTCGAAGCGCGAATTGCCGCGCCATTTCACCTGCCACGCGTAGCTCAATCCCGCGCCCGCGTCGGCGGCGGTTCCGAGCTCGCGCTCGAGCAGAAAATTCAGGTTGGATTGGATCGCGCCAAACTCGTGCTGGAACATCGGTCCGGCCGCCAGCACATTCCTGCCGTTGGCGTGATCCCGCGCCAGCTCGGCGAACAGTCCGATGTCTGCCCAGTAACGACCGGGCTCGGTAAGAGCGAAGATGTTTTCCCACTCGAGCTCGTCGAGCCGGTAGGATTCGCCCGGCAGGCGCGTGTAACCCACCGCAAGCTCGCT
>VBDA01000463.1:1500-2035 GCA_005883655.1 Betaproteobacteria bacterium
TCAGGAGGCTCCGGAAATGCGAGATCTTGGCTTGCCCCATAGTTTCATTCCCAGCACGATAATGACCACAGTGACAAAGTAGAACGCAAGCTGAATGCCTGCCGGGCGGGCATCGTAGCCGATAAGCGCGTGAAGCGTCTGGCCGAACAGGGAGCGGTCCGAGAGCAGCGCGGATGTATCCCAGAGGCGCGCCCCCAGCGGCGGCAGGATATCGGCCTGGACCAGGAAATTCGCGGATTGCGCGGCCATGCCAGCGGCGACAAGAAGCAGCAGCCAATTGGTCGCGGTGAAGAAGTAGCGCATCGGGATCCGCAGCAAACCGAGGTACAACGCAAGGCCGATCGCGGCGCCGCCGAGGACGCCCGCGCCAACGCCGGCCACCAGATCGATCCAGTCGGAGCCGTTCGCCGCCTGGGCGTAGACGAACAGCACGGCCTCCGAACCCTCGCGCAGGACGGCGATGGCCACTACCACCAGCAACGCGGCCAGCGGTCGATGGCCGACAGAGACTTCGCTGCCGACCGATTTCAATTTC
>VBDA01000463.1:2134-5063 GCA_005883655.1 Betaproteobacteria bacterium
CTGACCGCAGAGGCAATGGCGCCGGCAAACGCGGCGACCAGAAGCGCGCCAGCCACCCCGGTGCCCAGTCCAAGTCCGACCCAGCGTCCTCGAGCGGGAATACCGCGCGTTGCGGCATAGACAACGCTGATAATCAGCGACGCCTCCAGTACTTCCCTCAAGATGAGCACTCCGATACCGAGCATGCGGGTTACCTCTTGTCGCGCACGTGGCGCTGATTTTGCCTCACTGGACTCTCAGTCATAGCTGACCTCGGGGCTCGGACCCCGGTTCTCTCACTTGGCTATGAGCACGCCTTTGGCGCTGTCCTTGTTGAAGTCGCCAAAGAAGGGATAGCGGCCGGGTTTCAGTGGCCCCACAAAAATAACGACGGTCCCCTTCGCCGGCACCACCTTCTCCCGGTTGAGCTCGTAGCTTTCGAATTCCTCCGGTGTCGCGTCCAGATTCTCGACCTCCAGCTTGATCTTCTGCCCCGCGGGCACCACCAACTCGGCCGGCTCGAAGCGATGATCGCGGATGGTCAGCCTGAATACCGGGTCGTCGGCGTCGGCGGCGCTTACGGCAAGGAGCCAATAGAAGGCGGCAATCCAGCGAAAGGCGGAACGACTGACCACAGTGCTTTGGCCATTGAGAGTGCGATTAGGTAATGATAATCGTTCTCATTTCTAATTGCAACAGGCACCCGGAAGCGGGGCTCCGTACGGGCGCCTAAGGAGCGGGAGAGAGGCTTTTCCAGCCACCTGCAGAACGCCCGAAGGATTCGCCGCCCATAGACTGGAACACGCTATCCAGCGGCCTCCAGCCATAACGGCGGACTTCGATCCGATTTGCCTCGAGGTGAATCGCGTTAAACGAATTGAGCTCCCCCCTCCCCCGCGTAGAGGTCGCGGTCCCTGCCTGAACCACGATGATGTCGTGGCTGCCGTCCACGGACTGCGTGGCGACGCTGCCAGCATCGCTGACGTGCAGGTGCCCCGCAAGCAGGAGATCGCAGCGGCAGGCCGAAAGCATATCCATCGCCAGATCAGCCCTCCCGACGCGCTCGTTCGAGTCGCGCCTGTCCGGAAGATCGAACGGATGGTGCGTAACAATGATCTTGGTGATTTTCGGGTCGAGCGCGCAAAGGCGCGTTTTCGCGCGCTCGATCTGCGTTGAATTGATCCGCCCGCGTTTGAACGTCAGCGATCGCGCAGTATTGATCCCCAGGACCGCGATCTCGTCATCGGCGTAGAACGGATCGAGATCGCCGGTGATATAGCGCCGGTACTTGTCGAGCGGTCCGATGAAGCGGGTGAAGACGTTGTGCAAAGGAACGTCGTGATTGCCCGGAACAACGATTTGTGGCTCCGGTAACCGGTCCAGAAAAGCGCGGGCGGCCTGGAACTCGGTGGTGCGGGCGCGTTGCGTGAGATCACCGGAGACAGCGACCAGGTGGGGCGCAAGCTTGGCGATTACCGACGCGAGCGGCGTCAGCAGAGCATCATCGGTGCGGCCGAAGTGAAGATCCGACAGGTGAACGATAGTGCGCATGGACCGTCGGCGGGGTCTACCCGGAAGCGGCGGGTTGAGGCTTAGGCACAATGACCTTCAACACTCCAGGCATCACGCGAAATCTAAGCGGTGTTTCGACGATGCGAATCTCGCCGTCGGTGGCAACATGCACGTGCTTGCGCCGCGCCTGGACCTCGATGTGCTTCGCGCAAACCGTGTCGAAGTCCCTCGCCTGATCAAGACGGCGGAACAAGGCCCGCAATGCCAATCGAACGAGGCCCAGACGCCCCGTGCGATTCGCGACGTAGAGGCTGAGCTCACCGCGGTCCAAACGTGCGCGCGCGCCAATCCTGAATCCCTGCATCTCATATCGATTATTGCCGACGAAGACAAACGGCGTGCGCCGTGCCAACCATTTGCCGTCGATGTTAAGAAGCACCTCCACGAAAGGATAGCGCCGCAAGACCGCGAGCGCCGCCCAGATGGACGCGGGCCATTTGCCGCGGCCGAGCCGTTGCTGCTGCAGGTGACGTGTTTCCACCAGCTGCGGGTAAATGCCCAGGCTGGCATTGTTAAGGAAGAAGTGATCGTTGACCGCACCCACGTCGACCTGCGAGCAATAGCCTTCGGCAATAGTCCCCACCGCACTTTCAATATCGAGCGGGACATGAAGGTCCTTGGCGAAATGATTGAATGTCCCGAGCGGCAGAACGCCCAGCGCAATCCCGCTTCCGATCAGAAGCCCTGCCGCAGCGTTCAGCGTTCCATCGCCGCCGCCGACGATGATCGTACTTGGCTCGCGCAGGATCGCGGCGCTGACTTCCTCGAGAACGTTCTTAGCCGACGTCGTGAGCTTGATCTCGATCTGGATTCCCGCCGCGTCGAAGAACCTGTTGAGCTCTACGTGAGCGGCTGCGTCGGAGTGAGCCGAAGCGTTGATGATGACGCATACGGGTGGCGCCATGATCCTAACTGTCCGCGTCGACGCCCATACTTGACTCCCCACGCCGGATATAGTGCAAAGCGCCAAAACAGAACGCCAGCCATGCAATACCCTCGGCAATACCGCCCGTTATATCGCTCAGGTAGTGAAGGCCGAGATAGACGCGGCTAAAAGAGACCAGCGCGACCATGAAAACCGCGGCAGCGGCGGCGATGTATGCGGCATAGCGCTGCCTGGCGTGTGCCAAAGCATAGATGGACAGCAACCCGTAAAAAACGGTCGAGGCCATCGCGTGGCCGCTTGGGAAACTATAGGTCGGGAGGCTGAAAATCGGATCGTCAAACACGGGACGGCCGCGCTGGATGAGATGCTTCAGGCAGAAATTGAGAAAGTTTCCGCCCAGTACCACGGTCGATAGCGTAGCCGCCTCGGAGCGCCTGCGCCGATACAAAAGCAGCAGGCTGCCGGCGACGGCGACGATCGTCAAGGTCGTCG
>VBDA01000464.1 GCA_005883655.1 Betaproteobacteria bacterium
CGCCAAGCTCGACCAGACGCGCATAAGCCGCCTCTGCGTTCTGCACTCCCCAGAGCGGTTGCGGGCCAGAGGTGCCCGGAGTTGCTTCGGGCACAAGACCGAGCTCGAATCCGCCCACCGAGAACCCGACATAGAACGGCTCATCGAAATATGGAGCTTGCACAAGCAGCTCGGAGTACCACTGCTTTGCCTTTTGTAGATCAGGTGCCGGATAGATTGCGGTGCGAAGGCCGAGAATCATGTTGCTCTCCGTCATGCTTAAAGGATGAAGACGCATTCCGCCGCGTGAAAGCGGCCTGACGTTGAAATCAGCACGACGGCGAAGTAGATACGCCGCATTGATTTGTCAGGCCACTCATCCCGCAACTTGTTTGCGCATGGCTACCGCCGCCGAAGAGCATTGGGTGGCGGCAGAGGTGTAGCCAAGGCGTAGGTAGAACCCGACGGCATTGAGACTGGACTCGAGGACAACGAAATGATGACCCCTTTGCGCGATGTGGGTCTCGGCGAGCTTGATGAGAGCTGTGCCGACACCATGGCGTGCGGCTGGGGGCGAAACGTAGAGGCCTTCGATGGAGTTGGCTGCTCGATGAAGCCAGCCAACAATCTGACGGCCAAGCGCAGCGACCCGGACCTCATCCTTCGCGATAGCCCTCTCCACGCGTGAAGTGCCGCCGCGCTCTGCCCAGGCCGCCGCCTCGCACGCGGACAGATGCGTGAGGGACAGCTGTCGGATAGCCGCCTGCCGGATGTCAAAGAGCGTTGTGACCTCGGAGAGATCGGCAAGGCGGAAGTACAGCGACTGCGGCACGAATACCTCCAGCGAGTTCGACGACGTTGCCGAACAGAGTGCCTGGCCTCTATTCACATCTCGCATCACGTGTCGGACTCCGAGTCAGCAAGGACTTCGCATACGGCATATCGCGATACTGCTGCCAGTGTCGGGTTCGAGTGCTCATAGTAAGGAAGAGCAATCAGTCCAACTGACAGTGCCCAGCCGCGACCACGCTGCCAGGTGGCCTCATCGACTTTGAGTGCCGCGCGTAGCACTTTGCGTGATTGGGCATTGAACAGATTCCACGCGACAATCAAGTCGCATGCAGGATCGCCGACGCCCAGACATCCGAAATCGATGACCGCATTGATGCGACCGTATTGGATCAACAGGTTCCCGGGTTGCAAGTCGCCGTGGATCCAGACGGGCGGCCTGTTCCAAACAGATGCATTCAGTGCTGCGTCCCAAGCTGCGGTCAAAGCAGCTTCATCGAGCATTCCGTGCAGGCTCGAGATGGCGGTGCGGGTTGCAGCGTCCCGGGTTGCCAGTGGCACACCGCGAAAGGAGTTGTGATTACCGGGAGCCGGCCCACCCGCAGGGTCGATGCCGTGAAGGGCGGCTATGGACTGTGCCATCTCAGTCGCTGCTTGCTTGAGATCGGCAATCCGCTCGATGGTTGCGGTTTCACCTTCGATCCAGCGATAAACCGACCAGGGCCATGGAAATCCCTCGCCCGGTGTTCCCTTAGCTAAAGGCGCCGGGATGGGAAGGGTCAGTAATGGGGCCAGCCTTGGTAGCCACTGGTTCTCCTTGTCGACTTGTCCTGCGGCAGCCTGAATGCGCGGCAGCCGCACCACTTTATCGTCGCCGAGTCGATAAAGCGCACTGTCAGTCCCGGAAGATTGAAGTGCCTCGAGCGGCAAGTCAGCCCATTGCGGAAATTGTGCCGCGAGCAACCGCTGCACAAGGTCTATGTCGGTATCAACTTCGTCGGCGTGCATCTTGCCGGCAGCCACAGGAACAAATGTCTTCAAAGCGCGCCACCGAGCGGACGGCGCGCGAGCGCCGCCGGCGAGACGTCGTGAGCGAGAGGTTACGCATCCGTGCGTTAGGCTCGCGCACTCTCTTCGCGAAGCACGCGGTTTCGCCAACGTACCAAGCCTACCGCGTAGATGATGTAGTAGCCCGCGAGAAGTCCAAAGATGACCAAGGTGAGTGGACTTCTCGCGAACTCTGCAGTCCCAGGAGACGCTGAACCGTTGCGTGCGTAGACCTCGACGAGGCGATAGACAATGCGACCGACAAGGAGCAATGATAGTGCGATTCCGAGATGGGCGTGTGGCGTGTAGAACAGCCCCTGCGGCGTTTGTTCAAAACGCGTTTGGCGCAAGCCGTAGACAGCCAGGAATGAGCCAAACGCCAGGCCGCCTGCCAACCACGATAGGAGCTTCGCGTTCTCGTGTGCGGCGTAGCCGAGCAAGAGTACGAGCGTGGGGAAGATGATTAGCGTGATCCACAGACGAACTCGCGATAGCCGCTGGCTGCCGACCATCCTGCGAATGCGGGAATAGATGCGCCAAATCACCAGTGGCGCGAGAACCAGGAGCGTAATGGTTGATGGGTTTAGTGCTTCCATTGCGGGTTGACGCGTTCCGAGACTGGCTCAAGGACCTGACGCGCTAGCTAAGCGGCTGGCCGGCTTTATGGCGAGTCCCGCTTGAGCGCCTGGTTGGGCGGCATTTTGGCGAGCATTCTATTCCGATTTCGTTGCAGATTTGTTCACCGACCGTTTGATGAACTCGACACGCCTGAAACGCAAAGCTGACCAGTCTTCATCTATGGCAACCGCTCGAACAGTATCGAAGCCCACGCGACGGATGACGTTCCATCCTGTGTCCCGGTTGAAATCACACTTGTAATTCTTGGACGTTCCCTTCGGATAAGCGAACCATAGCAGAGCATCGCCTTGAGCTTTGTCGGCAAGAACTTTGGAAATGCCGTCAACCTGTTTCTGCTGGGTTGCGAACACTAGAGCAAAGTGAACTGCTTTTGCCATCTTAAGATCACGTAGCACGGTGACACCTTTGAGCGCTGTCAGCTCGGTCTCAAAGGACGGGGGTGCGCCGACCACTACTATCTCACTATGTTCTTTAAGGTTTAACTTCTCAAAGACTGAGCTCATATCGATCTCCAAAAGTTACTTGGCGCCTGACGCAACCGGCTGACCGGCGTGTACCAGTGGGCGAAAGCCTACCGGCGGGCGTCCGCGATGAGCGCAGAGTCAGGCATCGCCGGTTGGAATGATTGCGGCTGTTTCAACCATAAGGATTATTGCGCGTTCCGGGGCACGGGTGCGATGAACGACGCCCTTTGGCACAACAAAGCCTTGTTGTTGGGCAAGCTCGACACTTCTATCCTCGAGATCAATGATGAAACGACCGTCGAGGACAAAGAAGAACTCGTCGTCATTGTCGTGCTTGTGCCAGTGATACTCGCCTTCGATGACTCCAATTCGTACCACCGAAGCGTTCACCTGGCAGAGCGTCTGGTTGTACCACTTATGCGGAGCTGCGTCGGAAAGCGCTTTTTCGTCGATCAACTCCAGAGGCTTATGCAGAACATTCAATCGAGTGTCGTAGGGAAATTGCGTTTGGGCAGCCATGTTGCAATCCTCCCGCTCAGATGTTATTCGAACTCGGGCGATTGTATTTTGCCGAATCGCTTTTTCATCCCGCATATATAAAGCCGACCTCTGACTGCGCTTCTGCTAGAGAAAGCCTGGCCCAAATTGCCGCAACTGCACTGCTCCGATATACTTAAGGTTTGCTCATCGCAAACATTTTTAGCTAGGAGTGCATTGCTCGATGCCGAAGCGCACATTTCAACCCAACCGCCGGAGGCGGAGTAAGACCCACGGGTTTCGGACCCGTATGAAGACCAAGTCAGGTCAGGCGGTTTTGTCCCGCCGTCGCGCAAAGGGCCGCAAACGGGTTTCTGTAAAGCCCGGATTCCGCGAATAAGTCGCGCGTTCTAGCCGCGTTTTCCTCTCAACATCATCCTCCAAACCATTGTGAAGGTGAGCGGGCGAGGGCCCTCTGGAGGATGTAAGTCCGATGTCGATTCCCCGTGAGCATCGATTACGCAAGCATGCCGAGTTCGAGGTGGTGTACCGGTGCGGGCAACGTCATTTTTCGCAGGCGCTCACGGCTTTTTATCTGTTGCGCCCTGAGCCTGCAGAGGATGGCGCACTGGAATGCAGCCGTGACCCAAGGGTGGGAATTACGGTTGGTCGCGTGATGGGAAAAGCTGCCGTCCGCAATCGTATTAAACGCAGAGTGCGGGCCGCAGTCACGGAGAATCTCGGACGCCTCACACGTCCGCTGGACGTTGTGATTAACCCGAAGAAAGCGGCGCTGGAGATTGACTTTCAGCAGCTCTGTGCCGAGGTCGCCCGCGCATTCGAAGTAGCGGAACAAAAAGCGGCGTTTGATGCCGGCAAGAATGCCCGGCCCCAGCGAGAGCGGCGATCGGCCCAACCAGGGCGGCTGGCCGCGAGAAAGCCTTAAGCAAAGTGATTACCGTCTTCACCGAGATCGCGAATCGTGAGAGCACAGTGGAAGCCCTCCTCCGTTTTTACAAGCTATGGATCTCGCCTGTGTTTGGGGACTCGTGCCGTTTTAGTCCGAGTTGCTCGGAATATGCAGCTCAGGCCGTAATCGAACGCGGCTGGTGGCGCGGCGGGATGCTGGCGA
>VBDA01000480.1 GCA_005883655.1 Betaproteobacteria bacterium
CTGGATGACCGCGGGCGCCGAAGGACTGCGGGACCGCGGTGGCGCGCTCTGCGGAACCGCGGCAACGAGGTCTTCCGCGTCGAGAATAGTGATCGATTCGTCCTTCGTCGCGAATGCCGCCAGTGCGCGATTGGTGACAAGCGCTCGTGCGTCGAGTCGCCGGGCCGTCACCCGCAGGGATTCGAAGAAGGCGCGCTCGTCGGTCAAGCGGAAAGGCAGACCTACAGGAACCGGTACCGCGCCGAGCCACCACGCACCGAACAGGCTCGCGACCGTGAGATCCACTTCGGGAACCACCAACAGCACATTGTCGCCGCCGCAAATTCCCGCGGCCGCGAGACCGGCCGCGACCGACTCCGCGCGCTCACGCAGCGCCGCCCACGTCCACGTGGTCCAGCCGCCATCCTTCCAGAAACTGAGCGCCGTCCGCTCCGGCCGCGCGTCGGCTCGTCCGCGCAACAGCTCGGCCATGGTCCTGGGCACGCGAGCGATCACGGGATCCTCCAGAGCCCGACATCGGTCTTCGGGCGACCCTTCGTGGCGAGGATCATGTACTCGAGCGCCGTCCGCCGCGCAAAACTCAGCCGCGCGATCGTCATATACGACTGAAGCACACGCGAGAATCCTGGCGCCAGCGCTTCGATCTGCTGCCGGTTCCTGCGGACGTTGTCGATCCAGCGCTCGAGCGTTAGCACATAGTGGCCGGTGAGGTCCTCGACATGGATCACGTCCAGGCCAGCGCGCTCCATGACCGTCAGCTCCTCGCTCAGCGCGAGCAGCCGGCAATATCCAAGTGCTTCGACGAAAATGTACTGCGTGGCCGTGCTCTCGCGATTTCCGCGCGCCTGCTCGGGGTAGTAGCAGTCGGAGATGAGCATGCGGCCGCCGGGTCGGAGGAGACGCACCATCTGCCGATGGATGGCCTCGCGGTTGTGCATATGCACGATGCTGCCGCTGAAGAGCACCGCGTCGAGCGATTCAGGCGCGAAGTCGAGGTCTTCGACGTGCTGCACGTCGACCCGCACCCGCGACGCGACGCCCCACTCATGTGCCCGTGCGAGCGCAACCTCACGCTGCTTCTCGCTCAACGTGATGCCGTGAACGCATCCTTCGGTGTGTTGAGCCAGGTAGAGCAGGTTCGATCCCCAGCCACATCCGACGTCGAGCATGCGCTCTCCAGGAGCGATCGCGAGCTTCTCTTTGATGCGTGCGAACTTACGTTCCTGCGCGCTTTCGAGATCCTCGGCGGGGTCCTGAAAGACGCCGGTCGCGTACGCGAGACGGCGGTCGAGCACCATGGAAAAGATCGCCGGGTCGTGCTCGTAGTGCGCGGCAACCTGCACGCGCTCGTGCTCGACCTGTTGAACGGCGGAGCGGGCGAACGCCTCGCGCTCCGCGCGGGTCCTCGGGGCATTCATACTGGCGCTCCTTCTTTTGTGCTTTCCGCAATGCGGCTCGCAATCAACTCCGCAATGGCGCGCACTGAGCGCACGGTCCGCGCCTCTTCCGAAATGAAATCCGGCAGCGTGATGTCGTAACGCTCTTCGAGCGCCACGTTGAGCGTGACCAGCGAGAGCGAATCGAGCGCGAGCCCCGAGTCATCCAAGGATGCATCGAGCCGCACTTCCTCGATCGGCCTTTGAAGGCTTTCGGCGATGAGGCGGCACACCGTAAGATTGATCGCTTCCAGGGTCGTGTCCGAATGCATAGTGGCTGCTCCTTTGTTCACTTGAGCCATGGGAGTCGCGCGCAGCGGCGTGTCCTCGCGCTCACATAAGGAAGTACGGATCGAGCACGTGGACTTCGGTAATCCGGTCCACGGGTAATCCGTTGCGCACCGCCACCCGGCGTATCGCTTCCGGGTTGGGCGCGTCGTAGATACAAAAGGTCTTGCTCTTGTCCTGCGTGACGTAGGAATGAATCCACGTCACCTGATCCACGGCGTTGATCGCAACTACGTCGCGGCAGAGCGTGACGCCTTCCCCGCTTGCGGACAGGCCAAGACCATCGGGGAAAGACCGCTCGACGAGATAGCGAGCCATGCCGGCACTCCTTCCTGACTGAACGAGGCCTCAGGATGGCGTGCCGACGGCGCATCGCGCATGGGGAAGTGCTCCCCATTTTGCGCTGTGCAACTCCCTATTTTGGCAAGAGGCCCTGCGCG
This sequence comes from Betaproteobacteria bacterium, assembly GCA_005883655.1. GTDB lineage: Bacteria > Pseudomonadota > Gammaproteobacteria > Burkholderiales > Casimicrobiaceae > PALSA-1003. The sequence continues at coordinate 2,165 of VBDA01000480.1, forward strand.
GTCGCCGCTGCGACCGCTGCCTCACGGGTCGAAACCGAAAGCTTGGAAAGAACGGAAGAGACGTGGTAGTTGCGCGCCTCCCACGCCGCTGCCGCTTGCGTACATACTGGCCATGTGGGTAAGCGGGCTGCGCCGACATCGATAGCAGCCCGCTGTTGAACGCAGCGAAACGTCAAGCTGAGGAAATGTCAACCGCGTGTCTTGTGCGGTGGGCAGGTTGATCTCCGCCTTTCCTATCCGTGTCTCGAAATCGGCGGTAGTGCCTTTCCCTGACGCGCTGGCATCTCCGGGTTCACTCAGTGATTGATCACGGTGGTCACCAGGGTGGGATTGCCAGCAGACACCGTACACTGGTCGCCGGCGAACCCGATCAAGAGGAACTGAATCTGCACCGTGGTAGAGGACCCCGCTAGGAAGCCGGACACCGCAATGGTCTGGCTGGCGATGACGAAGAAAGGAGGGACAACGACAGGCGAGACGGATACCCACGTAGGCTCTCGAGCCACACCGTCTACGACCGCCCGTATCATCACCGTGCAACTCGAATTGCTCACCACCAGAATCTTA
>VBDA01000481.1:0-404 GCA_005883655.1 Betaproteobacteria bacterium
ATGACGTGCATTCCCGGACGGAACAACTTGTATCCAACACATCCATTGATCTCATGGCTGCGGAGCCCCGCGCAGTCGACGCTCGCCACGAAGACGTCGACGGTCACATCGATATTGTTCCTGGTCGCGATTCTGGCAGTCGGGCTGGCATCGATGCGTTCGTTCCGCGAGCAGCTTCTGAATGTGCTGATCGCGGAACAACATACTCTTGTGGAGCGCGTAGCCGATAATCTGGACCAGAAACTTCTGAACCTGCAAAGGGTACTGACGCTCAGCGCTATCGAGATCACCGAGGCGGATATCGCTTCCTCGGACGCGGCGCAGCGATATCTCGACACCAACACCGGCCTGTTCGCCTCGGTCGACCGCTCCACCTTCTTGTTCTCCGCCGACGGAAAAGAGCT
>VBDA01000481.1:463-3379 GCA_005883655.1 Betaproteobacteria bacterium
GATGTACATCAAGGATACGATCCGTACACAGCAATCCGTCATCTCGGAGCCGTTCCAAACCAATGTCGGCGACGATGACATGGTGCTAGTGGTGACCATGCCGGTCTTCGCCAAGGATGGGCGCATGATCGCGATCCTTACCGGCAGCCTCGGCCTCACCCGCCCCGGAATGCTCGGCAACATCGCCAAGACGGTGATCGGTAAGACGGGGTATCTCTTCATCGTTACCGCGGACGGCAAGCTCATCATGCATCCGGACCGGAAGCGGCTCTCCCAGGCAGCCTTCGTTCCGAAGGCGAATGCGCTGTTCGACCGAGCGCTCGAGGGATTCGAGGGCACCGAAGAAACGGTCGGCTCGGATGGACGGGAGGCGCTCTTCTCGTACAGGCGCGTGTCGTCGTCGAATTGGATTGTCGCCGCCGTCTATCCGAAGGATGAAGCCTTCCTCGCCGTTCACGATCTCGTCTGGCGCTTTGTGGAGTTCCTGTTGCTGGCGTGCGTGATCGTGGTCGCGGCCATCTGGGTCTTGACCCGATATCTCATGCGACCGCTGGTATTGCTTACCCATCACTTCGCGAGTTACACGGCGACCGAGGCAAGAATTGCTCCGTTGACCGCCGATACGGGCAGCGGAGAAATTCGCGCTCTGGGGGCTGCGTTCAATCGCCTTACCTCTCGCTTGCACGAGCGGGAGGAAGCTCTTATTGAAACGATGCACAAGTATCAGATCATTACCGACAACTCCACCGATCTCATCACGAAGCACAGCCCCGACGGAATCATCACCTTCGCTTCCCAGGTGTCATCCACCATTCTTGGCATGGCACCCGGAGAGTTAAATGGCCATTCGCTGTGCGAATTCGTTCACCCGGAAGACTTCGGCATCGTTCGGACGGCAATGAAGGACGCAGTAAAAGCCAACGTTTTGCCGACGATCATCTATCGCGCGCGCCACACGGATCAGCATTACGTGTGGTTCGAGACTACGCTGCGGCTGATAAAGGAGTCAACCGGCGAGGAGACGCAGACGATCCTCTGCGTCTCGCGTGACATCAGCGAACGCAAGCGGATGGAAGAGCGGCTGCACGATCTCGTGCGGACCGACCATTTGACGACGCTGCCAAATCGGTTCCTGCTCGACGAGCGCTTTGCGAACGGGCTCGCGCAGGCCCAGCGTGAGGGCTCGCTGCTCGCAATGCTGATGATCGACATCGACCGCTTCAAGAACATCAATGACACGCTCGGCCACGGAATGGGCGACGTGCTGCTCAAGGTGGTCGGATCGGCGCTCAAGTCGTGCATCCGCGAATGCGATACGCTCGCGCGGTGGGGCGGCGACGAATTTGTCCTGCTTCTCCCGGGACTCCAGGATTCGAGCGTTGCCGTTGCGATCGCCCAGCGATGTCTTGAGTCGCTGAAAGAGCCGTTCGTTGTCGACGGCCAGGAGCTCCGTATCACCGCTTCCATCGGCATCAGCCTTGCGGCGGACTCGAGCGCGGGAGCGGAGCTGCTCCTGCAGAACTCCGATATCGCAATGTACAAGGCCAAGGCGCGCGGAGGCGATTGCATGATCATATACAGTCCGGAGATGAGCACAGGCGCGCGCAATCGACTGTCGATGGAGAACGCGCTGTTCCACGCTATCGAGAGGCAGCAGCTGCTCTTGCACTACCAGCCTCTGATCTCGGCCAAGACAGGTCGATTGGCGGGAGTCGAGGCATTGCTGCGTTGGCAGCACCCGGAGTATGGCCTGGTCCCGCCCGGAGAATTCATACCTATCGCGGAACAGACCGGCCTCATCGCCGCGATCGGTGAGTGGGTGTTGCGTACGGCGTGCACACAAATGAACGACTGGTACCGCCGCGGACTCCCGCGGATTGCAATATCGGTCAACCTGTCGAGCAGACAGTTTCGGCAGGAGAGCCTGGCGAGCACGATCAAGAAGGTGCTCACCGACACCGGCTTCGATCCTCAAAAGCTCGAGCTGGAGCTGACCGAATCGCTGCTGATGGACGATATCCCCCGCAGCAAGACAATTCTGGCCCAGCTCAAGGCACTCGGGGTCACGATAGCCCTCGACGATTTCGGCACCGGATACTCGTCGCTCAGCTATCTCAAGGGATTCCAGCTCGATACCTTGAAGATCGATCGAACCTTTATCGCCGAGCTCACGACGAGCGAAGCGAACGCGTCGATCGTTCGCGCGACAATCGGCCTCGCCAAAGGGCTACGTTTGCGAACCATCGCGGAAGGCGTGGAAACGAGAGAGCAGGCGACTTTCCTGGTGAACCAAGGCTGCGACGTGCTCCAGGGCTTCCTTTTTGCGCGCCCGATGGAGCCCGACGCGTTCCTGTCGTTTGCCAACGCATCCCACACTTATTTGTTGCCGAAATCCACGCGCGAAGACACCGAAAAAATCAGTTGACAGCATTGCATGCGCGCTTCGCAAGCGGCATGCTCAGCCGGGCATTATCCCCAAGGCACCTGCAACCGCGTTGTATTGCTCGGCCGCATGCACTTGCGCGTTGCATACCGCGCTCGGTGCCGCCGGTGAGCGGCCGGCGTAGGTAAGCGACGCTTCCGGCGGCAATGCGGCTTCGAGCTGATCGCGAACAAGATGCCATGCACCGTGATTCTTCGCCTCTTCCTGCGCCCAGACGACCGTCCGCAGACGCGGAAATCGCGCAAGCTCGTCGCGCAATGAATGAACCGGGAACGGGTACAGTTGCTCGACCCGTAGGATGGGCTGGTTTTGAAGCCCTGCCTTCGAGCGCTCGCTCAGAAGATCGTAGTAATGCTTTCCGCTGGTCACGATCACCCGATCTACCGGCCCGCGATCGATGGTTGTCAGGTCGACAAGCAAAGGATGAAATTCGCCGCGCGCCAGATCGTCTAGGCGCGAGTACGACGGCTGAT
>VBDA01000481.1:3542-3813 GCA_005883655.1 Betaproteobacteria bacterium
TGCCGCGCAGAGTTGAAGGAAGCGACCGAGGAAGGCACATGAGTGCTCCGCGCCCGCACCGTCATAACCATGAGGCAGCAGCAGCACGAGCCCGCTCTCATATCCCCATTTGGATTCGCCGCTCGAGATGAACTGATCGATGATCACCTGGGCATTGTTCACAAAGTCACCGAACTGCGCTTCCCAGACCACCAGATCGCGCCCGCATTGCAGCGTATAGCCGTATTCGAACCCGAGTACCGCTTCTTCGGACAACGGCGACTCGAAAATG
>VBDA01000482.1 GCA_005883655.1 Betaproteobacteria bacterium
ATCGGTGCGCGCGAACGTGCGCACCGCGGAAGCGGCGCGCACGGGACTCAACGAAGCGCTGGCCGTGGCGTTTCGAGGGGGCGCGATCACGGGGCTACTGGTCGTCGGGCTGGGGCTGCTCGGTGTCGCAGGCTTTTACTTGTTCCTGGTGCAATCGGCGACGTACGCGCCAAACATGATGCGCGAGGGCCTGCATACGACCATCGAACCGCTGGTGGGGCTTGCCTTCGGCGGGTCGCTGATCTCGATTTTCGCGCGGCTGGGCGGCGGAATATTCACCAAGGGCGCGGATGTCGGCGCCGATCTCGTCGGCAAGGTGGAGGCCGGCATTCCCGAAGACGATCCGCGCAATCCCGCGGTCATCGCCGACAATGTGGGCGACAACGTCGGCGATTGCGCCGGCATGGCGGCCGATTTGTTCGAGACGTACGCGGTGACAATCGTCGCCACCATGCTGCTCGGCGCGCTGCTGCTGCCCGGCAACGCCGAAGCCGCGGTGACCTATCCGCTTGCACTCGGCGGATTTTCCATACTCGCTTCGATCGTGGGCTGCTTTTTCGTCAAGGCCCGCGCTGGCGGCAAGATCATGAACGCGCTTTATCGAGGGCTGATGGTCGCCGGCGGCATTTCGGCGATCGGTTTCTGGTTCATTACCGACTGGATGATGGCCGGCGTCGCAGCGAGCCATCCCGAGTTGACCACGACCCATCTCTGGGGGGCGGGCCTGATTGGGCTGGCGCTGACCGCGGCGATGGTTGTGATCACGGAGTACTACACCGCCACCGAATTCAAGCCGGTGCGTCACGTCGCCGAGGCGTCGACCACCGGGCACGCAACCAACATCATCGCCGGACTCGGGGTGTCGATGAAGTCGACGGCGTGGCCTGTGATCTCCGTATGTGTCGCGATCCTCGCGTCGTACTGGCTGGCCGGGCTCTACGGCATCGCCATCGCCGCCACGGCGATGCTTTCCATGACCGGGATCATCGTCGCGCTGGATGCCTACGGACCCATCACCGACAACGCGGGCGGCATCGCGGAGATGGCAGACCTTCCCGCATCGGTGCGCGCAATAACCGATCCGCTCGACGCGGTGGGCAACACCACCAAGGCGGTGACCAAGGGCTACGCCATCGGCTCCGCGGGACTGGCTGCGCTGGTGCTCTTCGCCGATTACACCCACGCGCTCGAAGGCTCGCACATCGACGTTACCTTTGATTTGTCGAATCACATGGTGATCGTCGGCCTGTTTCTGGGTGGATTGATCCCGTACCTCTTCGGCGCGATGGCAATGGAAGCCGTCGGCCGCGCTGCCGGCGCAGTGGTGGTCGAGGTGCGACGGCAGTTCAAGGAAATTCCGGGCATCATGGCCGGCACCGCCAAGCCCGAATACGGCGTCGCGGTGGACATGCTGACCA
>VBDA01000483.1 GCA_005883655.1 Betaproteobacteria bacterium
AAAAATTGCCTCTTACACCCAGGGCAATGCCGCTGATGCGACCGACCCATTTGTTGTTCCGGGCCAGCGATACCGGTTGAACGCGGCCGGCCTCGACGTCCACGCGCTGATTGAACACGCGCCCCGGCTCGTATTCGTTTTGCCATAGCACCGCTACTTCGAGGTCGTCGGAAACGCCCAAGGTTTCCCAAGCGATGACGGGATAGTCGGTTGCGCGCAGCGAGGTGTTGATGGCGATGCGAACAGGACGGATGGCGTCGGATGCACGCACGGCGAGGCCATCGGAACGCACTTGCGCCGAGCCCTCGGTCACCGACAGCTCGCCCGGTGTCCAATGCAGGGTCCTCGCACTGCTGAACCAGGGGCCCTGAACGGTCATCGCGAGATAGACGACGATGCAGATGATCGCGCTCGCGAGAAAAATCCAGAGAGCGACACGGCTGGCGCGCGGCGGCGCGAACATCGTCTCTCCGGCGTGCGAGGCACTTGCCTGCATTGCAGGGATCGGCGGATCGCGCGGAGGACTAATAGGCATTGCGGCTGCGAAAGACGTGCCAGACAGTCAGGGCGAGGATGCGCAGATCGAACCACACCGACCAGTTGTCGATGTAGTACAGATCGTATTGTATCCGCTTGCTCAGGTCGCTGCTGCCGCGCAGATCGTTCACCTGCGCCCAGCCCGTGATCCCCGCTTTCACCATGTGCTTTTGCATGTAGCCTGGAATCTCCTGCCGGAATTGGGCGACGAACTCGGGACGCTCGGGCCGTGGACCGACCAGCGACATGTCGCCGTGGAGGACATTGAAAAGCTGGGGAAGCTCGTCGAGGCTGTAGCGTCGAAGCAACGCGCCAAACCAAGTCGCGCGCGGATCTGACTGGCGCGACCACACCGGTCCGCTATGACTCTCCGAATCAATGGGCATCGACCGGAACTTCACCATCGTAAAGCGTCGCCCATTCCACGTCACTCGTTCCTGGCGATACAGTATGGGCCCGCGAGAGGTGAGCTTGATGCCGGCAGCGATCGCGCACAGTAGCGGCGAGGCAAGCAGCACGGCCGCGCCGCCGAGCACATAATCCTCGAGCGTCTTGAGCACCCGCTGGAACCCTTCCAGCGGCGTGTCGGTAAGACCGATGACCGGCATGCCGGCGACCTCGGAAAAACTGTGACGCAAAAGCTGGAAGCCGAAAATGTCGGGCACGTAGCGAACCTGCACCGGGTGCGCACGCAGATCTCGGACCAGCTGCCGGATGCGTTCCTCCGCACGCAATGGCAGCGCGATCCACACCTGATCGAGGTCATTACGCTCGAGATCTGCGGACAGGCGGTCGATCGTGCCGAGCACCGGCACGCCGTCCACATTGCCGCCCGCGAGCTCCGGCGCGTCGTCGTAGAAGCCGCGCAGCTGAAGACCAGTCCATGGCGCGCGACGCAGGCGCAACACGACTTCGCGGCCAAGCTCGCCTGCACCGACGATGCAGATGTGGCGCAGGTTGTAGCCTCGCCTGCGCAGGAATCGCAGCACCAGCCGGAAGCCCAAACGCACGGCCGCCTGTAGCACGAAGCCGCAAGCAAACCATATTGCCACCCATACCCGCGAAAAAAGGTCTCCGGACTTGGTGACAAATACCAGGAACACAGCAATGGCCAACAACGTAAGCCAGCCGGAGGCGAGCGATCGCAAATCTTCGATCAGGCTTCCGCCACGTTGCGGGCGATACAGCCCCGTTGCCGGAAACACGGCGAGGCTGATGAGCGCAACGGCCAGCATGGCAACCCAGTAGGTCGGTGGCGCAATGGCGGTGCCCAGATAGATCCATTGTGCGGCCCAGCCTACGACGACGATGATGACCGGGTCCGCAATGCGCAGAAGCTGAACGAGCGCGCTCGCGTTGGTCTTGAGCAGGTTGCGCGGAACGCTCAGCATGCCCTGGGCTTCCCTTGACGGCTGGCTCGAAAATCGTCCAGCGCGACAGCGACGTAATCGGCAAAGCGCTCGCGAAACACATCGGCTGCGAAACGCATGGCATTCTCGCGACAGGATTTCGCTGTGACGCGATCCTCCGATGCCTCGAACGCGGCCACCGCGCCGTGAATCGACGCGACGCTCTGGTCGCTGAAAAAGACACCCGTAGGCTCGGCTGTGTCCAACCCGCGTACGGTTTCCAGGACCGCGCCGCCAGCGAACGCGATCACCGGCGTTCCACAGGCCTGCGCTTCGAGCGGCGCGATGCCGAAATCCTCCTCCGCCGCGAAGATGAACGCGCGCGCGGCGCGCAGCGTGTCGCGCAACACTTCGCGTGACACGGCACCCAGAAAGCGGACATTGGAGGGAGCACCTGCGCGTACCTTGCCGAGCTCGGGTCCGCCGCCGGCGACAATCAGGCGACGCTGCGGCGTGTCGCGGAACGCGTCGACGATGAGATCGAGGCGCTTGTAGGGCACCCAATGCGACGCTGTCACGTAGCTTCGCTCCGTCGCGGCCGCTACAGGCGGGCTGAAAAAATCGACGTCGACGGGAGGATAGACAACGTCGGCATCGCGCCCGTAACAGCGCCGGACACGGTCGGCAACGTAGCGGGAGATGGCGAGAAAGCGCGTGACCTCGCTGCTGCGCGCGACATCCCAGGCGCGCAGTCGGTCGAGGACGCGATCTGCCAGCGCGCGCCGCCACCCACCGGAGGCGCCGGCCGAGGCGAGGTAGGTTTCGCGCAAGTCCCAGGCGTAGCGCATCGGCGTGAGGCAATAACACAGGTGGAGCTGATCGGGTCGGGTGCGCGCTCCCTTGGCCACGGCATGTGAGATCGAGATCACCACATCGAAAGTCGACAGGTCGAGTGAGGCGATGGCGCGCGGGAAAAACGGCAGCAGCATGCGAAAAGACCGTCTGGCTGCGGGAAG
>VBDA01000113.1 GCA_005883655.1 Betaproteobacteria bacterium
ATTCTCTTTGCCGATCCCTTTGTGCAGGATGGACGGCTCGACATTCCCGGCAAGAAGATGGGCTTGCACGACTTGCTCGGCGAGTCGGATTTCGTGTCGCTCCATCCCCCGCTGACGCCGGAGACGCGGAAGATGATCAACGACGCTGCCTTATCGCACATGAAGCCAAGCGCCTTTCTCATCAATTGCTCGCGCGGGCCGATCGTGGATACCGATGCACTCTGCCGCGCGCTGGACGCAAAAAAGATCGCCGGCTGCGCGCTCGACACGACCGACCCGGAGCCGCTGCCCGATCCACATCCGCTGCGTGGCCGTGACAACGTGATCATCACGCCGCACGTCGCCTGGTACAGCGAACAGTCCCTGGTCGGGCAGGAGCGCCCAGTGAAGTCCGCCGTGTGCTTTCGGGAGAATGGCCCGTAAACGTGGTGAATCGGGCGGTGAAAGGGAAAACCCGGGCTGGCCTCTAATCGGGGCTGTCTGTCCCTATTAAGAACTCAAGATTCTCTTCGCGTCACTCGATTATGCCATCGGCGCGCACCGGGATCGATTGTGGTACCTTTATGGCGAGCGCGCGCGCGGTGCGCAGGTTGACAACGAGTTGAAGGTCGCGAGCCGCTGAAGGTCTGCGCAGCCATCCATTGCTGCCGATTGACTCCCCGCCGCCCACCGGCGCACAGTAACGCACCCTGGACATTCCTCGTACCTCACCGCAGGAGAACACCATGAAATTCCGCCTGTTTCATCTTTCATTCCTTTTTTCTCTCGCTCTGCCTGTCCCGGTCCAGGCACACGACGCGGATTCTCAAAGCGGTCCGCTGGGCAAGGTATCCTTCCCGACCAGTTGTGATCCGAAGGTGCAGCCGGCGTTCGAGCGTGCCGTGGCCATGCTGCATTCCTTCTGGTATTCGGCCGGGGAGAAGGCCTTCCGCGACGTGCTCAAGGACGATCCGCAATGCGCGATCGCCACCTGGGGAATCGCTTCGATACTGATGTCGAATCCGCTGGCCGGGCAGGGCGCATCGCCGAAGGGCGCCGAGCAGGCACAGGCAGCGATCGATGAGGGACGCCGCATCGGCGCGAAGACCGAGCGCGAGCGCGGCTACATCGAAGCCGTCGCGGCCTACTACCAGGATTTCGCGACGCGGCCCGAGAAAGAACGGCAGGCCTCGCGCGCCAAGGCCTACGAGGCACTGGCTCAGCGTTACCCCACTGACGACGAAGCGCAGATCTTCTACGCGCTCTACACCGCCGGCACGCAGACGCAAGCCGACCAGACCTACGCGGCATACCTCAAGGCGGCCGCCATCCTCGAGGATGAGTTCAAGAAGTATCCCGACCATCCCGGCGTGGCGCACTATCTCATCCACAGCTACGACGCGCCACCCATCGCCGACAAGGGGCTCATCGCCGCGCGCCGCTATGCGACCATCGCGCCCGACGCGCCGCACGCCTTGCATATGCCCTCGCACATTTTCACGCGCGTGGGCTCCTGGCAGGAGTCTGCCGCCACCAACGCGCGCTCGAGGGAAGTGGCCAAGGCCGGCAACGAGCCGGACGAGGCCTATCACGCGTCCGACTACATGGTGTATGCGGACTTGCAGCTCGCTCGCGATGCCGACGCCCGTCGAGCCATCGACGAAGCGATGGAAGTGGGCGGCGCGAGCTCGCGCTTCGTCGCGCCTTATGCCATCGCGGCGATGCCGGCGCGCTATGCCTTCGAGCGCGGCGCTTGGGCTGATGCGGCGAAGTTGCAGCCGTCCGGCAGCACCTATCCCTTTGTCGAGGCCATCACGTATTTCGCGCGCAGTGTGGGCGCGGCGCGTAGCGGCGATCTCGCCGCGGCGCGCAAGGATGCCGAGCAGCTCGAATCCTTCCACAAGGCGCTGCTCGACGCGAAGAACAACTACTGGGCTACCGAGGTCGAGATCCAGCGGCTGGCCGCGGCCGGATGGATCGCGCTGGGCGAAGGCAAGTCCGAGGAGGCGCTCAAGCTCATGCGCGCGGCCGCCGACCTCGAGGACCGCAACGAGAAGCACATCGTCACGCCGGGCCGCATCGTTCCCGCGCGCGAGCTCCTGGGCGAGATGCTGATCGAGGTCAAGCAACCGGACGCGGCGCTCAAGGAGTTCGAAGCCTCGCAGCGGCGCGAGCCGAACCGCTTCCGCAACTACCTTGGTTCCGCGCGCGCCGCGGAAATGGCAGGCGATCGCACCAAAGCCGCCGGCTATTACCAGAAGCTCGTGGCGCTCGCGAAGGATGCCGACACGGCGCGGCCCGAATTGGTGAGCGCGAAGAAATTCGCACTGCGGTGAGGGGCTTCGCCGGCCTAATTTCGGCGATCCTGCTTTGCGCGGCGATCGCGGCGTTTGCCCCGATCGCCGCCGCCGATCCCTACGAGGCGGATCCCGATCTCGCCACGCGCGACGAGGACTACGCGGCGGGGAAGCGGGCGGTTGAGAAGAAGGACTGGGCGGAGGCGGCACGCCTTTTCCAGCGCGCGGAGATACGCTATCCCGACCAAGCGGACCTGCAGAACATTCTCGGCTTTTCCTACCGGAACCTGAAGCAGTACGACCTCGCGTTCAAGCACTATAAGCGCGCCATCGAGATTGATCCGCGCCATCGCGGCGCGCACGAGTACATCGGCGAGACCTATCTCATGACGGGGGATCTGGCGGGCGCGGAGATGCACCTTGCGGCGCTCAAGGCGATATGCCTGCTGCCCTGCGAGGAATTGAAGGATCTCGAGCGCGCGATTGCGGAGTACCGGGCCAGGAAATTATCGCTGTTCACCCCTGCAATGTTTCGTGTAGGAGGAAACCATGGATAACTCTCGCAGCAGCACGGTCACGGGCGTTCTCAGGCTTGTGTTCGCTTTCGCTGGCATATCGGCCGCTGTCATCGCAAACAATTCGCTTGCGCAAGCGCCAACACAGTTCGCGATCAAGATCCTGTCTTCGCCCTCCTATGCAGTAACCGGGGGCGACGCTCTTGTCGAAGTTCGAATCCCAGCTTCAACGCCGCTCAGCGATGTTGCGATAAAACTCAACTTCCAGGATGTCACGAGCTTGTTTCGCGCCGCCGACGCGTTCTCGCTGCGGGGCGTCATCGGCGGGCTAAAGCTGGGCTCTAATGTGCTCACTGCCGGTCCGCGCTCGACAGGCCAGACCCTCGCCAAAATACCTGTCTTCAATTATCCGATCACCGGACCCGTGTTCTCGGGCCCGCACCAGACACCGTTTGTGTGTGAAACCAGCTTCCAGGGGCTCGGTGCGCCACTCGATCCGGACTGCAGCGCACCCACGCGCGTGGACTATTTCTACCGCTCAACGGCAAGCAATAATTTCCAGCCTTTTAATACGTCCGGTCCGCGCCCTTCCGATCTTGCCACTACGAGAACCAACGAGGGCCTGACGGTTCCTTACATCGTGCGCCGGGAAATGGGCACGATCAATCGCGCGGTTTACATGATTGCCATCTTGCATGACCCGACCGGGCCGCTGTCCGATCCATTTACGAGGACGTCCGGTTATAACGGGCGATTGGTCTACAGTTTTGGCGGCGGATGCCAAGCCGGTTACCACCAAGGCAGATCGGTGGGCGGCGTGAGCGCCGCGACCTTTAACCTGGAAGACACCGGCTCCGCCTTTCACGATGTTTTTCTGGCCAAGGGCTACGCGATAGCAGCCGGTTCGCTCAACGTGACCGGCACAAGCTGCGCCGATCTCATTTCCGCCGAGACGGCTGAAATGATCAAGGAACACTTCATCGAAGAGTTCGGACCGCCGCGCTATACGATCGGGCACGGCGCCTCGGGCGGCTCGATGCAACAGCATGTGATCGGCAACAACTATCCGGGTATCTTGGACGGCATCATGCCGAACAGAAGCTTTCCAGACATGATGAGCTTTCTCAATCCGCTTTTCGATTGCGAGCTCCTTGTCAATGCGATCAATACGTCTTCGCTGACGTGGACGAACGCGCAAAAGACGGCGGTTTCCGGCTTCAAGGATTTCGGCTATTGCGTCAGCAACGGCACCAGATATCCGAACCTGCGCCCAAAGAATTGCAACGCAACGTCGATTCCGCCCGCTCTCGTGTACGACCCGGTCACCAACCCAGGTGGCGCGCGTTGCACGTATCAGGACAACATGGTGAACGTCTTCGGCATCGATCCCGCCACGGGATTTGCGCGGCGGCCCTTCGACAACGTCGGCATCCAATACGGGCTCGGCGCGCTCAATGCGGGAGTCATCAGCTTCACGCAGTTCATCGATCTCAATGCGAGGGCCGGAGGGCACGATATCGACGGTAACCTCGTCGCCAATCGCACCGTCGGCGATCCAACGGCGCTGCAGCTTGCGTACCAGACGGGCCGCGTCAATGAATTCGGCGCCGGCTTGAGCTCGATTCCGATCATCGACCTTCGATCCTATGTCGATACGCCTTATGCCGATGGCTCGGTGGACGTGCACAATTCCTACCACAGCGGCGTCAATCGGGCGCGGTTGATTGCGATCAACGGCAACGCCAACAATCAGGTAATCGTCACGGCTCAAACCCTGGGCACGTTGTCGCTCGATACCGGCACGCTGGGGTCTCCTCTCGCCGTTGCCGCAACGACAATGCTGGACGCGCTCGACCATTGGCTTGCCAATATCGCCGCCGACACCCTTCCGGGTACACAGGCGGAAAAGGTCGCGCGCAACAAGCCAAGCGATGCAGTCGATGCGTGCTACACGCTTTCGCTGCAGAAGGTCACCGATGCAGCACAGTGCGCCCAGATGTTCCCGTACTTCAAGGATCCACGGCTCGTCGCCGGCGCTCCGGCAATAGACGATGTATTCAAGTGCGCGCTCAAACCGGTCGATCCGGCGGACTACAATCCGGCGCTTAACGCCGCACAGTTGGCAACGGTGCGGTCGGTGTTTCCAACAGGCGTCTGCGATTTCACGAAGCCCGGGATAGGCAAGGTCCCCCTTGCAAATACCTGGCTGTCCTATCCGGTTCCGGGAACATTCTTCCACATGCAATGATCGTGGCTCAGCTTGAGCGAGCGATGCCGCATTGCCTTCGGCATCGCTCCTCATGTGCGGCCGGAGGGCTTGGGCGTTCGCCGCTAGCGGTACGACCGTTGTCAGAACCACTGTAGAAATCACTCGCAGGTCGTCGCGCGAAGTTGCCGAATACGACCCATGTCGCCCTCCCCATGAACCTCTCGGCTTCGTGGCCAATCGGGTTCGAGCTACGTAACCGCATCAAACCGTATTCCCTGAGCAAGCGGCAGGTCTCGCGAGAAGTTCACCGTGTTGGTCGAACGGCGCATGTACCCTTTCCATGCATCCGATCCCGATTCGCGGCCGCCACCCGTTTCCTTTTCCCCGCCGAACGCGCCGCCGATCTCGGCACCGCTTGTGCCTATGTTCACGTTGGCGATGCCACAGTCGCTTCCGGTAGCGCCAAGAAAATGCTCCGCTTCTCTGAGGTCGTTGGTGAAGATCGACGACGAAAGCCCTTGTTTCACATCGTTGTTGAGCGCAATGGCCTCGTCCAGATCCCGGTAGCGCAGCACGTACAGGATCGGCGCGAACGTCTCGTGCCGGACCAGATCGTTTTGACCCGGCATTTCAACGAGCGCTGGCCGGACGTAATAGCCATCCTTCAGATTCGGAATTGCCACACGTCCGCCACCAAACACTTGACTTCCCTCTTTCCGCGCCTGCTGCAGCGCTGACTCCATTGCGGCGTACGCGCGTTGATCGATGAGCGGTCCGAGGAGAATTCCCTCGTCGAGAGGGTTGCCGATCGGCACATGGTCGTAGACTTTTTTCAAGCGATCGACGAGGTCGTCGGCAATCTTGGAATGCGCAATCGCGCGACGAAGTGTCGTGCAGCGCTGCCCGGTAGTGCCAACCGCGGCAAAGAGGATGGCGCGAACTGCGAGATCAAGATCGGCCGCCGGTGTGACGATGGCAGCGTTGTTGCCGCTGAGTTCGAGAATACAGCGCCCGAAGCGCTGTGCCACGCGGCGCGACACGTCCCCGCCCATCGCGGTACTTCCGGTCGCGGACACGATGGCGACTCTTGCGTGATCGGCGAGCATCCGACCCAGCTCTTGCGAGCCGAGCAAGACAGCATTCAAGCCGTCGGGAGCGTCGTCAAAGTCGGCAGCAACCCGGTCAAAGATCGCCTGCACGGCCAATGCGGTCAACGGCGTTTTCTCCGACGGTTTCCAGACCACTGCATTGCCGCAGACCAGGGCCAGCGCCGCATTCCACGCCCAAACCGCCACCGGAAAATTGAACGCGGTGATGACTCCGCACACGCCCATCGGATGCCATGTTTCGCGCATGTGGTGACCGGGCCGCTCGGAGGCAATCGTCAGGCCGTGCAGTTGGCGCGAAAGCCCCACGGCGAAATCGCAGATGTCGATCATCTCCTGGACTTCGCCCTGCGCCTCTTGCGTAATCTTGCCCGCTTCGATGGTGACCAGGCGGGCGAGTTGCGCCTTGTGGTTGCGTAGCTCGTTGCCGAAACGGCGAACGAGCTCGCCGCGAACGGGGGCTGGGACTGTTCGCCAGCGGAGGAACGCGGCATTCGCTCGCTCGAGGATAGCCGAGGCATCGTCCTGCGTGGTTACACGCAAGCCGACCGTCGGCTGCCCGTCGATCGGCGAGCGTGGCTCGAGCCCGCGTCCCCCGTGGCGCGCGATGTCGACTCCGGTCTCTTTCAGTGTATCGAGAACTTCCATCGCTTCACTGGTAATACTTGCCAAACCGGTTGGCGAGAAATACGTTCAAGTCGATCTCCTCCTGTTTCACCAAGCCTCGTTGCGGGATCGCGCCTTCCATCAGGAGGTCGAGGATAACGCATAGTCCCGACGCGGTGGTAAGCTGGATCGCCGACAGTCGCTTGCCATCGACGGTTTGGCCATAGATTTTCTTGGCATAGGTTTCCTGTGTCAGAAGACCTTGTTTCATCCCAGACACCGTCACGAACACCAGCACGACATCCTGGTAAGTAATCGGTAATGCGGTTTCGAGAACATCCTTCAGCAGGGCGCGCCGCGATCCCAGGCGAAGGTCGCGGATCAGTGTCTTGACGATGTCGCGGTGGCCCGGGTAGCGCACGGTCTTGTAGTTGAGGTTCTGGACTTTACCTTGCAGCGTTTCGCATAGCGTTCCCAGCCCACCGGACGTATTGAAGGCTTCGTAATCGATGCCGTCGAGCGAGAAGCGGTCGACTTCCTCCAGCGGTTGCGTTTCGACCCGCTCACCGTCGATGATTGCCTCACAGCGGTTGCAGTATTCGTTGATGAGACCGTCGGTGCTCCAGGTGAGGTTGTATTGGAGCGAATTGGACGGATAGATAGGCAGTGCACCGACGCGCATGTAGACGTCGCGCAGGCTGTCGAAGCCCGATGCGAGGTGTTGCGCAACAATGGACACGAACCCGGGCGCGAGACCGCACTGGGGCATGAACGCGCTCCTGGCATCTGCGGCGATTGCCTTCACCGTTCGGGCACTCTCGAGATCTTCGCTGAGGTCGAGATAGTGAATGCCTTCTCGCTGGGCGGCGAGCGCGACGGCGGATGTAATATAAAACGGCGCGGCATTGATCACCACGTCGCAGCTCTTCAGCGCTGCCGGCAGACTTTCCGGTTGCGAAGCGTCGAGCGGCAACGTGGAGATGCCGATCTCCGCGAACATCCGCAGACGCGCTTCATTCTGGTCGAGGACCAAAACATCGTAATCACCGGATTGGAGAAGAAGGTAAGCGATGGCGTCGCCGATCTTTCCTGCGCCGACCAGTGCTACACGACTCTTGTGGCGGTGCTTGTCGGCCATGATTATGCCTTCCGCAGGCGCGCGTACACCTTCCGCGCGTTGCCCTCGAAGATTTTTTCCCTGTCCGCGTCGCCCAGAATCTGTTTTCCTCGGATGAAACCGAATTGTGATGCAGTTGACCACGGACGCCAAGCCCAAACAGCGCCTCGCCGGTTTGTGTATGCTTTTTGCGGCGCTGCGTTACGATACTGATATGCACTCTTCGCAGCGCTCGCAGGAATCGTCGCTGTACAGGCCCGTTGAAACGCGCGCAGCATTGGCTCAGCTGTGGCAAGCGGCGGGTCAACCCGCCGAAGCACTGTCGCATATCCGGCTCACGGGTACCGAACCCGTGCTTCCATCCTCGTTCGCGGTCGGCACGGCGGCCCAAGCCAGCATCGCGGCATCGGCGCTCGCTGCCGCCGAATTGTGGCACCTACGCTGCGGACGGCACCAACTCGTCACGGTCGACATGCGCCATGCGGCCATCGAGTTCCGTAGCGAGCGCTATTTACGAGTTGACGGACAGGCGCCTTCCGACGTTTGGGACAAGATCGCCGGGATATACCGCTGCGGCGACGGCCGCTGGGTTCGTTTGCACACCAATTTCCCGCATCACCGCGACGGGATGCTGGCGCTGCTCGCCTGCGACTACGACAAGGCTGCCGTGCAAGAGGCGCTGCTTGACTGGCACGCGGAGGAGTTCGAAGAGGCTGCAGCCCAAGCGGGACTCGTGGCCACGGCGAAGCGGTCCTTCGAGGAATGGGACCATCACCCGCAGGGGGTAGCGGTGGCCGCGCTGCCGATATTCTCGATCGAGCGGATCGGCGATGCGTCCCCTCGACCGCTTCCGGCCGCGCCGCGCCCCTTAAGCGGCGTGCGCGTCCTCGATCTCACGCGAATCATCGCGGGTCCGGTGTGCGGCCGTGCTCTCGCCGCGCATGGAGCAGACGTATTGCTCGTCACGGCGCCTCATTTACCCTCGATCGAGCCGCTGGCGATCGATACCGGGCGCGGCAAGCTGTCGTGCCAGATTGATTTGCGGGACGCGGCTGGGCAATCCGCCTTGCGCGCTCTGTTGCGAGACACCGATGTGTTCGTCCAGGGCTACCGCCCCGGTGCGCTCCAATCGT
>VBDA01000484.1:0-2901 GCA_005883655.1 Betaproteobacteria bacterium
CACAGACGCAGGCGTCGCTGCCGTCGCCGCCCAGGCCGCCAAGAACAGTGGCGCGTCTGCGGCCGCCACCGGTGGTCACGGCGCCCAATCCACAGGCGCCCGCCATCGTCCCGCCACCGCCTGCGCCCCCGGTAGTTGCCGCGCCGACAAAACCCAGTCCGCCTATAGAGGGCGATCTGGCGGCGTACGTACAGGCGAGGCGCCGTGAGCGTGGCGAGCAGGAGGCCGCTCTGGACCGTGAAGCAGCGCAATTCAATCGCGCCATTGCGGCCAATCTCCCCGCGCCGGCACGGGGGGTCGCCGCGCAAGACACCAAAAGAGGCGGCGGCATATTCCAGATCAAGCGCATGACCTACGACGACGCGGCGTTCGAGTTCTACGGATGGAACACGGCGATGGGCCGCAAGACGCCGCAGCTCATCGAAGTGCGCAAGGGTAACAACGCCGACATGCGCATTGCCGTGGTGCGCAGGATGATCGCCATCATTCGCGACTTTGAAAAAGAGGATTTCAACTGGGAATCGCCGCGACGGGGCCACGTCGTGCTGTCCGCCCGTCTTTCAGACAACGCGGGGTTGGAAGATTACCTGATGCATGAATTCTTCGATGATGGTGGCGTCCCTCATTAACGCTGACCGGAATTGCCTGAATCTCACGCGCGTGAGTCGCTTCGACGTACCAGGCAGGATCTCAGGCGGCGCTGAGCGCCGTTGCGCTAAGCGAAGCTGCCAAGGCGCGCAATAACGCCGCACCATCGCCTCGCCACGCACTGCCGTGCATGCACGCCAGCGTTTCAGGCCCCTCGCGCGCCAGGCGCTCGAGCACCTCGGTGGTGTGAGGCGCGTGCGCATAGTAGTCCATGTGGCTTCGAAAGGCTTCGCTCGGGCCAAGAATGTCAGATTCGATGACAGGCGCCTTGCCTGCGCCGCCTTGCGTAAAAAGATCCCCGCAAAGCAAAGTCTTGGTGTGCGTCTCGAACATCAGACCGCATTCCCATCCATGAGGAACATGCGAGGTGTCCAACCAGCGCAGGGCGTGTCTGCCGAGCTGCAGGATTTCGCCATCCGCCATTGGCCGCGGAGGTCTGTCGGCTATGTCGTTCACCGAAACCATCGAGGCGATTTGCCCGCACACCGGGACTGCTCGGGGTGCTGCAGCGAGAAACTCGTTCAGTGCTCCGCATTCGTCCGCCTCGAAGTGCGAGAGCGTGACGTAGCGGAGGCGATCGATGGGCATTACGCGCTCGATCGCCTCGCGTACCAGCGGAAACATCCTTCGCGGCCCGGTGTGGAAGACAAGTGGCTCGTCGTCCACGATGAGATATTGGTTGAAATTGAATTCCGGGCCGCCGGGTATTGCTACAGGGGTATTGATACGGTAAATCCCCGCCGCGATTTCGAACACATTGGTGCCGGACTGCGGGTTGGTAATCATGAAGTTCCTTTCAATGGAGCCCGGATGTGCAACGGGAGCGAGAGGATACCCGCAGATCTTCGTGCCCGAAGCCCATGCCCTGGCGGATTGTCACCAGGCGTGTGCGTTACAAGGTGTAGCGGCGATACCCTGGATACCTATGTCGAGCGACCTTACAGTCACACGCCTTCCGGAGAATAGCCACTTGTCCAAGCCGCTGAACCAGCGTGACTCCTCGAATCCGGAACGCATCTTGCTGCTCATCAGATGCAAAAACGTTCGTATGACACAAACACGGCTGACAGACATCCCGGAAGGCATTGCCGATAGACAGCGCAACGCGCTGCCGCATCGTGAGGTGGCGAAGTTGGCTCGCGCTCGGAGTGGCATTCCTTTGACAAGTGTTCATGGCGGTGACCTTGACCCCCGGTTCTCCTCGGGGGTCCTTTTTCTTTTTCACAAGGTTCAGGCGGTCACGCTCCCCTGAATCGAATACAACAAAGGAAGCGCATCTTGGGTAACAACGCTGATAAGCCCATAGAGTTTCGACAATTTACCGGTGCCGAATTCGCGCGCTTGAGTTCGTCGATGCAGTTGATGCTTCTCAGTATTCGTCAGGCGCAATTGAGTAGCCGCAAGGCAATTGCTTCGGCCGCTGAACGGAGGAGGCGTCATGACGACCTGTAGACATTTCTTATCACCAATCGGAGCCGCAGGACCGGCGACCGCGCGAAGGTTCTCGGCTGCAAAGCGCTTGGGAAAGCGTCATTACCTGAGCGCCACGGAACGCCCTGGAGGCCACTCGAGGTCAACTATCCCGCCGCTGCCGGATTCCATGACGAAAATGGCGATCCGAATGCAGGCCGATGGCTCGGGCTCTCCAGGGCGACCGTCCACGCACAGGGTGGGCCCACGGTATCGAGTTGGCTCGGTTGCTCGCGCCAATCGCAGCAAGGAGAGGTCCGCAGACCGCAGGATCTCGCCGATGTTGTAGCAGCTCACGATAGGAGGTGCTTTATAGATGACATTTACGACAGGTCGACCCCGACGCCGGTGACCAACCACCGGCACACGTCGCGGTGACGCGACGAAACGAAGCCACAGCGATGTGGCGATCCTGCGAAGCCCCGCGATTGTCGTGGGGCTTCGCGTTAATGCACCTTGAGCGCCCCCGGAAGCGCGACGTCGATTCGGTTCTCTTGCCGGATCTTCTGTCGGGCACCATGTACACTCCCGGACGGGTTCCACTTTCCATGGCCGAATTCACCACGATCACGATTGCCAGTGCGCGCATGGCTGGGTGGCTGATCCTGCTCGTCGTGTTGCTGCTTTCCGGACCATTGCTAATGCTCGCCTTGGGGCGCGTTCCGCTGCACGGCGATTGGCGCACGGCGACGCACCGATCGATGGGTCTCGCCCCCGATCCCGTGACTCACCGCGAAGCGGTGGTGCAGGTCTACGCGAGCCGTGCGTTCGGCTGGCGCGGCG
>VBDA01000484.1:2934-4852 GCA_005883655.1 Betaproteobacteria bacterium
GCAAAGCGGCCCAATGCCGGCCGCTACACCCGCTACGAAGTGATCGGCTGGTACGCGCGTGGCGGCGGCTCATCGGTTTCCATCTCCGATTCGAGCGCCCCGGATGCGGAGTGGTACGGCGCGGCGCCGAGCTTGATCCGTGACCTTCGCGGCGCCGACGCCGAGACGGTTCTGGCCAAGCTGCCGCAAGCCGCGGCCGATTATCCGCATCCCACGAGCTACCGGGTGTGGCCCGGCCCCAACAGCAACACGTTCATCGCTCACCTTGGCCGGGAGATCCCCGAGCTCGGCTTGACGCTGCCACCGACTGCGATCGGCAAGGATTATTTGCCTGTCGGCCAGATCCTGGCGCGGACACCCAGTGGGACCGGGTTGCAATTGTCCTTGTCCGGTATTCTCGGGGTGACCGTCGGCCGTGATGAGGGCCTGGAGTTGAACTTGCTCGGATTGGTGACGGGTTTCGACCTGCGCCATCCAGCCATCAAAGTGCCGGGAATCGGGCGAGTGCCCGGAGACAGTTAGTCAGCGGCTTTGGGGGCGCCGCTGCGGCGCCCGAGCGCATGCCACGCGAGAGCCTTCCCGATTTCCCCTTGGCGTGCTGGCACGCTGCAGAATGGTAGCTCCTCGCCATGCTTTCGAGTACGCGCTTAGCGGTTTCCGCAACTGCCATGACCTGTTGAACTTCTGGTAGACTGATCGGTCTACCGGGCATGGCTGCGGTTCATCCTGGACAACACAAGTCCTTCTCGTTGCCGCCCGCACGAGAGCGCATAGATCGCGCGGCTTATGAGCTCTTTTCCCGCCACGGTGTTCGCGCGGTGGGGGTAGACGCTGTTGTGGCCCGCGCCGGCGTGGCCAAGAAAACGCTCTATCTATACTACCCTTCGAAGGAAAAGCTGGCACTTGCATTCCTCCAGCGACGCGAGGCGCTATGGACTCAGGCGTGGCTGCAGGAAGGCGTAAACCGCCGTGCGCGCAGGCCCGCTGACCGGTTGGTTGCTGTCTTCGATCTCTTCGACAGTTGGTTTCACCGGTCCGACTACGAGGCCTGCGCATTTATAAGAGTGTTGTTCGAGCATGACGATCCGGCGCACCCGATTCGTAAATCGACGGAAGATCATATCCGAACGATCCGTGATTTCGTCAGGCAATTAGCTGAAGAGGCGCGTGTGCGTGATCCCGATGGTTTCGCGCGGCAATGGCAAATCGTGATGATGGGCAGCATCATTGCCGCCTATGCGGGCGACCGGGACGCTGCGCGCCGCGCAAAGAAGTTGGGAGTTCTGTTGCTTGCCGACGCGGGTATTCGTTCTCGGAGCCGCGCTCGGATATGACCAATCTTGCCATCGAGAGTACGATGCGTGCCGCGCTATTGCACATCAACCTGATCGACATGGCAGTCTAGATGGCGCGCGCGGCGATCGAGGCGAAGCGCAGCGAAGACGCCCTTCGCAAGAGCGAGGACGGCCTTCGGATCGTGATCGACACAATTCCCGTGATGGCCTGGAGCGTTCTGCCTGACGGCGCCGTCGATTTCCTCAATCAGCGTTGGCTGGAATATACGGGCCTCTCTTTGCAGGAGGCCATTGACGAGCCGACCCGCACAGTGCACCCGGACGATCTTCCGAGGGTCATGGAAAAGTGGTCTGTGGACATGGCTGCCGCGGAGCCGAGCGAGGATGAAATGCGTTTGCGCCGCGCCGACGGGGAATATCACTGGTTCCTGATCCGCACCGTGCCGATGCGCGATAAGCGGGGACACATCGTCAAGTGGTACGGAACGGGTACCGATATCGAGGAGCGAAAGCAGGCTGAAGATACGCTACGGCGGAACCAGGCCTTTTTTGCGGCGGAGGCGCAACGTATTGGCGCACTGCTCAAGATGGCGGCGCCCGGCTATCGGCGCGAGCGTTTGGAA
>VBDA01000484.1:4875-5511 GCA_005883655.1 Betaproteobacteria bacterium
GGTGTAGCCGAGAGAACCGTTCCCCAGAACCGCAGGCTCGTTGCCGAACGCCAAGCGATCGAATCGCTGACATCCAACGAACGCTCGATCATACGGTTGATCGCCGAAGGGAAGTCCAATGCGGAGGTCGCGGATCTGCTGCATCTCTCGACGAGAACGGTCGAGACGTACCGCGCCAGACTGATGCAAAAGCTGAAGCTCCAGGACCTGGTTGCGCTAGTCAAATTCGCGATCCGCAATGGGATGAGCTCGGTCGATTAGCGCGCGGAGCTGTCATCGCGGTCCTTCTGTCGTGAATTTCCGACGTAGTTTCACGATATGCAATTCTGCATCCGGAAGTTAGCATTCGCGGAGGACCCGTCGCGGAAAGAGCCTTCCCGCAGCATTCACTGGTAAAGACATGAAACACGCAAAGATCCTGATGTGCGCAAGCATCGCATTGATGACGTCGATCGTCGCGCAGGCGCAGGTCGCGGGATCCGCGATCCCCGGCGTCACGGCGTTGGAGCTGCGTGAGTTGGCGACCCTTGGCTGGAGCGCAAAGCGCCAGGTGCTCGGGGTACCGGTCTTCAACGACAAGGGCGAAAGGATCGGGACCGTTGACGATATCGTCATGGCCCCCGACATGGCAAGAGC
>VBDA01000485.1 GCA_005883655.1 Betaproteobacteria bacterium
AGTCGATGGCAGCTTCGTTCTCGCCGGCGCAACGAAGGACGTCCTCAAGGCGCTCCCGCCTTTTGAATTAGCGCGCTGATGGCGGTGAAGGAAGGAGGCGGACGTTCAGATAGTCGGACTTTCGCCAGCAAGCAGACCAGCTCTTTGCAGGACGAAACGCGATGAGGTCGCTATTGCTGCGCCGGGCTCAGTTCTTCGGCTAGAGCTTTTCTCACCGCTGGACGCTCCGACATGCGTCTCCGGTGATCCTGGATTTTTGGGAGTCGAGCGGGGTTCACTCCATCAGCCTCCAACCATTGGGCCAACGTGAAAAGGTAAGGGTCGCAGACCGTATAGGCCTCGCCCATCACCCACGGTCCTTCGATCATCTTGCGTTCGATCAAGTCGAAACACTCGGCGACCGCGGCAGGCGCTTTTCGCCGCATTTCTTCAATCGCGGCAGGATCGTCAGCCCACCGGTAACCCCGCATGCGGTGC
>VBDA01000486.1:0-293 GCA_005883655.1 Betaproteobacteria bacterium
TGCGCGGCGTATGCACGATTCGCTGCCGGCCAGGCGCATGTCCGTCGGAGCGCTTTGCGGGCAAATAGCGCGACATTGCTGTTGGGCTCCGCGCGGATACGACTTACTGAGCTTTGCAGAAACGACTGACAATTAGCAAAGCTCAGCCCTCACCCCTGCCCCTCTCCCAGCGGGAGAGGGGTTCGTTCTGTCGCCTCTCCCGCTGGGAGAGGCCGACGCGCGAGAGCGCGTCGGGTGAGGGTGAAAACGTGTAACAATCTGCGAGAACCGAGCTGCCGCGGTCGCCGCTTACC
>VBDA01000486.1:419-3320 GCA_005883655.1 Betaproteobacteria bacterium
GGGGGCGATGCGCTGGTGCTGATGCCGACCGGCAGCGGCAAATCGCTGTGCTATCAGATTCCATCGCTCGTCCGGCAGGGGACTGGCATCGTCGTCTCGCCGCTGATCGCGCTGATGCAGGATCAAGTCGCGGCGCTGACCCAATTGGGCGTGCGCGCAGCGTTCCTCAACTCGACCCTCGACGCCGATGCGGCGCGGGCCACCGAGCGCGCGCTCCTCGCCGGCGAGCTCGACATGCTCTACGTCGCGCCCGAGCGCCTGACCACCTCGCGCTGCCTCGAGCTGCTCGACCGCGCGCAGCTGGCGCTGTTCGCGATCGACGAAGCGCACTGCGTGTCGCAATGGGGGCACGATTTTCGCCCCGAGTATCTGCAGTTGTCGCTGCTACATGAACGCTATCCGCAAATCCCGCGCATCGCGCTCACCGCAACCGCCGACCCGCAAACGCGCACCGAGATCATCGCTCGCCTCGGGCTTGGCGGTGCGCGCGTGTTTACTTCCAGCTTCGATCGCCCGAACATTCGCTACACTATTGTCGACAAGACAGACGCACGCGCGCAGCTGCTGCGCTTCATCGAGGACGAGCATCGCGGAGAAGCGGGCATCGTGTACTGCCTCTCGCGGCGCAAGGTCGACGAGACCGCCGAGTGGCTGCAGTCCAAAGGCGTGTCCGCCCTGGCCTATCACGCCGGCATGGACACTCGCTCCCGAACCGGGCACCAGGCACGCTTTCAACGCGAGGAAGGCCTGGTGATGGTGGCGACGATCGCCTTCGGCATGGGCATCGACAAGCCGGACGTTCGTTTCGTCGCGCATCTCGACCTGCCCAAGAGCGTCGAGGGCTACTATCAGGAGACCGGACGCGCCGGGCGCGATGGGGCAAGCGCCGATGCCTGGATGGCCTATGGGCTTGTTGACCTCGTGCAGCAGCGGCGGATGATCGACATGTCGGATGCGAGCGACGAGTACAAGCGAGTGTCGGTCGCCAAGCTCGACGCGCTGCTCGGCCTGTGCGAAACCGCGGGTTGCCGCCGGGTTCGTCTGCTCGATTATTTCGGCGAGGCGAGCACGCCCTGCGGCAATTGCGACACCTGCCTTGCGCCACCCGAGACCTACGACGCGACCTCAGCGGCGCAGAAGGCGCTCTCCGCGATCTATCGCACCGGCCAGCGTTTCGGCGCGGTACACCTGATCGACGTGCTGCGCGGCAAGGCCGGCCCGCGCATCACCCGCTGGGAGCACGATAAGCTGTCGGTGTTCGGCATCGGCGAGGACGTCGACGAGACGGCGTGGCGCGGCGTGTTCCGGCAGCTGGTGGCGATGGGATTCGCGCGCGTCGACCACGAGGCTCATGGCGCGCTGCGGCTCACTGATGCGAGCCGGCCGGTCCTCAAAGGTACCCAGCAGGTCTCGATGCGGCGCGCGGTGACGCGGGTGCGATCGACGCGCCGTCCACTTCGCTCGGGCAGCGTTCCAGTGGCTGACCTTTCCGCGGCGGACAACACCTTGCTCGAGCGTCTCAAGGCGTGGCGGCTGACCCAATCCAGGACCCAGTCGGTGCCGGCGTTCGTGATCCTGCACGACAAGACGCTGGCGGAAATCGCGCGCCAACGGCCGCCGGACCTTACGGCATTGCATGAAATCGCCGGCATCGGCGCCGCCAAATTGGAGCGCTACGGTGCCGCGCTGGTGGGAATCGTCGGCGGTCGAGTCGGCGATTGATCGGCCGCGTCACAGGACACCCGGGAGAGTCCAAGCCATGAGAGAGAAAATCGTTTGCAAGCACGCGGTGAAAATCCTCGTGCTAGGGCTCGCCGCATGGTGGATGCTGCCGGCCGCGGCGCAGAACCGCGCCGAAGGCAAGCTGGACGTCGACGGGAAGCCGGTCGCCATCACGCAGGTCTACGCTTACGCGAAGGAAGGGTTCTTCGACAAGAAAAAGCAGGACGTGGTGGTTCTGCTCTGCGACGGCGCGGTGCCGGCGCCGGCGGTGCGCGACGTATTCGCATACAAGGACCTGATCGCCACCGGGAAGGTGCACTGCGTCCGGCAGACCATCGACGCCGACAAACAGGTCATCAACTTCGACGTGGGACACCAGCGTTTCGGAAGCATGGGCGAGAATGGAGGCTCGACCGAGCACGTCTTCGAAGCGCAAACCTTCGACGGCAAGACGATCGCCGGCCGTGCGCGCACCAAAGGCCCGCAGAAATCGTTCAAGGACGTACCCTACTCCTACGACATCACCTTCAGCGCGGCGATCGAGCCCAAGAAATAGCCTCCGAGCTCAACGCGGGGAGCGTTCCGCCAGCCCTGATCGATGCTTCAGGGCCGCGGAACCCTTTATTCTCCCGTGCCTGGCAGCGCTACACCAGCTTGATGTTCTTCAACGGCAGGCTGTGCACGGGTTTGCCGGTCGCGGCGTAGATGGCATTCATCACCGAGGGCGCCACCACGCAGATCGTCGGCTCGCCGACTCCGCCCCAGAAGTCGTAGGTGGGCACGATCACCGTCTCGACCTTAGGCATCTCGGCCAGCCGCATGATCTCGTAGTTGTGGAAGTTCTGTTCCACGATGCGCCCCTTGTCGACGGTGCATTCGCCGTAAAGGGTCGCGCTAAGACCGTAGGCAACCGAGCCTTCAACTTGCGCGGCGATCTGGTCGGGATTGACCGCATGACCGCAATTGAGCGCGAGCACCATCCGGTGAACCTTGAGCTTGCCCTGGTCGCTCACCGACACCTCGGCGACTGCCGCCGAATAGCTGCCATAGCCCATGAATTGCGCGATGCCACGGTGGACGCCGGCCGGCAACGGCTTACCCCAGCCAGCCTTGTCGGCGACCGCGTTCAGCACCGCAAGATGCTTGGGATGGTTCTGCATCAGCGCCCGTCGGAACTCG
>VBDA01000486.1:3484-3681 GCA_005883655.1 Betaproteobacteria bacterium
GTCGTTGCCGTCCTTGGCCGCCGGCGAATTCAGAAACGCGTTGATCGACTGGCCGGAGATGCGAACGTGCAGCGCCTCGAGCTTGCCGGAGGCGTCGAGACCGGCGGCCAGCCTGCACTGCGAGATTGGCCGGTAGAAGTCGTGCGTCATGTCCTCTTCGCGCGACCAGATCAGCTTGATGGGAACGCCGGGAAGCT
>VBDA01000487.1 GCA_005883655.1 Betaproteobacteria bacterium
GCGCTCATAGAGCATCGTCGGCAGCTCTATTCTGCGCACGAAAAGCTTGGGCCGGTTTTGGTAGGCGATACGCAGCGCGTCGCCAAAGCCGCGCGTGATCGCCAGCACCGTGCGCTCGCCGGTACGCTCCAGCAACGCGTTGGTCGCGACCGTGGTACCCATCTTGACGGCCTCGATCGTGCCCTTCGCGATCGGCGCACCCGCAGCGAGGCCGAGTAGCTCGCGAATCCCGTGAACCGCGGCATCGCGGTAGCGCTCCGGGTTCTCGGAGAGCAGCTTGTGCGTCGCGAGCGTTCCATCGGAGCGCCGCGCGACGATATCGGTGAAGGTGCCGCCGCGGTCGATCCAGAACTGCCAGGGGAAGTGCGTGGGATCGGTCATCGGGTTCTCGCGACGCGCATCAGCTTGCCGATGGGAGACGGCCGGCGTATGCGCGCATTATATCGGTGACCCGCTTGCCTTCCCCGCCGATTTGCGCGCGGTCCGCGTCTATTTTCCAGCAGCTTGCGCGCCAAAACGCTGCTCGCCGCTGAACAAGCAAATATGGTACAAATGCGCTGCAGCAGCTGTGCAATTCCAGACGGACGCCGCGCCACGACCGCTTCCGATTCCGAACCGCAGGAGACCCCGATGAAGTGCATTCGAACCCTGGCAGCCTTGCTCGGATGGTCGGTCGCGATGATCGCGGCCGCGCAAACCAAATGGGACATGCCGACCGCGTATCCCGCGACCAATTTCCATACCGAGAACATTACGCAGTTCGTTGCCGATGTCGACCGCGCGTCCGGCGGCAAGCTCAAGATCACCGTTCACGCCAACGCGTCGCTGTTCAAGGCCAACGAGATCAAGCGCGCTGTCCAGGGCAATCAGGCGCAAGCCGGCGAAATCCTGCTGGTCAATTTCGAGAACGAGGATCCCTTGTTCGGCCTCGACGGCGTTCCTTTTCTCGCCACCAGCTACGCAGACGCGATGAAGCTGTACAAGGCCGAGAAAAAGGTGCTCGAGGACAAGCTCGCCAAACAGGGCATCAAGCTGCTCTACACCGTCGCATGGCCGCCGCAGGGCATTTACGCCAACCGGACGTTGAACAGTGCTGCCGACATGAAGGGCTTGAAGTGGCGCGCCTACAGCCCGGCGACGTCACGCATCGCCGAGCTCGTCGGCGCGCAGCCGGTAACGGTGCAGGCGTCCGAGCTAACCCAGGCGCTGGCGACCGGCGTAGTCGATTCGTACATGTCCTCGGGGTCGACCGGCTTCGACACCAAGACCTACGAAAGCATCAAGAATTTTTACGATACACAAGCCTGGCTCCCGAAGAACGCCGTCATCGTCAACCAGCAGGCGTTCGCCGCGCTCGACAAGCCGACCCAGGACGCTTTACTGAAGGCGGCGGCCGACGCCGAGACGCGCGGATGGAAAGCTTCGGAGGACAAGAACGGCTGGTACCTCGACCAGTTGAAACAAAAAGGCATGACCATCGTCAAGCCCGCACCACAACTCACTGCGGACCTGAAAAAAGTCGGCGACACGATGCTGCAGGACTGGCTCAAGAAAGCGGGCCCCGAAGGGCAGTCGGCCGTCGACGCTTATCGCAAGATGTGATCCGGACGCCGACATCCAGCGCAAGTGCAACGCCGCAAACGCCGCGACGCACGCACAATGCCAAACCGCGTGATTCGCTTGTGCACTGAGTTGTGCCCCCGGTGACGAGCCATGCGCCGAGCCCTTGATACCCTCTACAACGCCGCCGCGTACCTGGCGGCGTTGTTTTTGATCGGCACGCTGATCATGGTGCTGCTGGGTATTTTCGGACGACTGCTCGACTTCCAGGTGCGCGGAACCGACGCCTATGCCGGCTACTTCATGGCCGGCTCCGGCTTTCTCGCGCTCGCGCACACGCTCACCCGTGGTGAGCACATCCGGGTGACGCTGATCCTCGAGCATGCGGGCGCCGACGGCAAGCGATGGCTCGAACGGTGGTCGCTCGCGGTCGCGATGGTGCTGACGGTGGCGTTCGCCTGGTTCAGCCTGCGCCTTGCGTGGCAGTCGCATGCGTTTCACGACATATCGACCGGCAACGATGCGACACCGCTCTGGATTCCTCAACTTTCGATGGCCGTCGGCAACGTCGTGCTGGCGGTCGCGTTCATCGATCAATTCGTCGGCGAGCTGACCGGGACGCGCGTCGTGGTAAAGCCCGACACTGAGCCCGCGCACATCGAATAGCGGACGCCATGGATCTCCTGATCACCGTGCTGCTGATCGTAGCGCTGTTCGCGCTGCTGGGTAGCGGCGGACGACTGCTCGACTTCCAGGTGCGCGGAACCGACGCCTATGCCGGCTACTTCATGGCCGGCTCCGGCTTTCTCGCGCTCGCGCACACGCTCACCCGTGGTGAGCACATCCGGGTGACGCTGATCCTCGAGCATGCGGGCGCCGACGGCAAGCGATGGCTCGAACGGTGGTCGCTCGCGGTCGCGATGGTACTGACGGTGGCGTTCGCCTGGTTCAGCCTGCGCCTTGCGTGGCAGTCGCATGCGTTTCACGACATATCGACCGGCAACGATGCGACACCGCTCTGGATTCCTCAACTTTCGATGGCCGTCGGCAACGTCGTGCTGGCGGTCGCGTTCATCGATCAATTCGTCGGCGAGCTGACCGGGACGCGCGTCGTGGTAAAGCCCGACACCGAGCCCGCGCACATCGAATAGCGGACGCCATGGACCTCCTGATCACCGCGCTGCTGATCGTCGCCCTGTTCGCGCTGCTGGGTAGCGGCGTATGGATCGGCATTGCGCTCGCCGGCGTGGCCTGGATCGGCATGGAGCTCTTTTCGTCGCGGCCCGCCGGTGACGCCATGGCGGTGACGATCTGGGGCTCCGCGTCGTCGTGGACTCTTACCGCGCTGCCGTTGTTCGTGTGGATGGGCGAGATCCTTTTTCGTACCCGGTTGTCCGAGGACATGTTCAAGGGTCTCGCTCCCTGGCTTGAGCGCGTGCCGGGCCGGCTCCTGCACACCAACATCATCGGCTGCACCATTTTTGCCGCGGTGTCGGGCTCGTCGGCGGCAACCTGCGCCACCATAGGCAAGATGACCCTGCCGGAGCTCAAGAGTCGCGGTTACCCGGATGACATCACCATCGGCACGCTCGCCGGCGCGGGCACGCTTGGGCTACTGATTCCCCCCTCGATCATCATGATCGTCTACGGTGTCTCGGCCAACGTTTCGATTTCGCATCTGTTCATCGCCGGGGTCATCCCCGGCCTGATGCTCGCGACATTGTTTTCAGGCTACATCGTGGTCTGGGCGCTGCTTCATGCGGACAAGGTGCCGGTCATCGCCGAGCGCACCTCGTTTGGCCCTCGTTTGGCCGGAAGCTCTACGCATCGCGGCACCTCATCCCCGTCGTCTTGCTGATCTGTCTGGTGCTGGGATCGATCTACGCCGGTATTGCCACCGCGACTGAAGCGGCGGCGTTCGGCGTCGTCGGAGCATTGCTGATCTCGGGAATACAAGGCTCGCTCACTCGCAAGACCTTTCACGACAGCCTGCTCGGCGCGACGCGCCTTTACTGCATGATCGCGCTGATCCTTGCCGGCGCGGCGTTTCTCACGCTCGCCATGGGCTACATCGGACTCCCCCGCCATCTGGCCGAGTGGATCGGCAGCCTCGGGCTTTCGCAACTCGCGCTGATTGTCGCGCTGATGGTTTTCTACATCATTCTCGGCTGTTTCCTCGACGGAATTTCGATGGTCGTGCTGACCATGGGTGTCATCCTGCCGACGGTGGAAAAGGCGGGCATCGATCTGGTATGGTTCGGCATCTTCATCGTGCTGGTGGTGGAAATGGCGCAGATCACGCCGCCGGTCGGATTCAATCTTTTCGTGCTGCAAGGGATGACCGGACGCCAGATCACATGGATCGCCCGCAACGCCATGCCGATGTTCTATCTCATGATCATCGCCACGCTGCTGCTCTACTTTTTCCCGTCGCTGGTCACGTTTTTGCCACACCAGATGAAGCTAGGTTGAGATGCGCTCCGACGGACAGGCGCCAAGCGCTCCAGAATTCGCCGCCAAGCTCAGGACTCCGTTCGCGGTGCTGGGCATTCGCATTTCCGGCTCCGCACTCACCGGAGTCGAATACCTGCCGCTGCGCGAAAAAGCGATGGTACCAACGCATGCGCTCGCCGAACGCACCTGCCGCCAGATCGAGCGCTTTCTCGATGACCCGATGTTCCGCTTCACGTTGCCGCTGGCACCCGCGGGCACCGCGTTTCGGCATCGTGTCTGGGAGGCGCTGCCGGCGATTCCGGTCGGTGAGTCGCGCACTTATGGCGAGATTGCGCGCCAACTTGGCAGCGCACCGCGGGCCATCGGCGGCGCGTGCGGCGCCAATCCCATTGCGCTCATCATTCCCTGTCACCGTGTCGTCGGCAGTCGAGGGTCTCTGGGAGGATTTATGGGTATGACCGAGGGCAACCCGATCGATATCAAGCGCTGGCTGTTGACGCACGAGGGTTATCGTTTCGGCCGGTAGTTACCGCCATTCTCATTTCATAGCGACTTTTTGAACGTTACGCGACTTTTTGAACATTACAAGAGTGCCTGCCCGCAGGATTTCGTAAGTTCGTCATTCCCGCGAAAGCGGGAATCCAGTGTCTTTTTGACGAACGTCACTGGGTCCACTTTCGTGGAGACGACGCGACGTCTTTGAGAGCTGCCTGTGTTACTTAGCAAATGCCGAACTCCTCCGCGTTGATCGATGCGTTCTGCGACCAGGTGTGGCTGCAGGACGGACTTGCCGCCTCGAGCCTCGGCAGTTATCGGCGGGATCTCATGGCGTGGGCGCGCTGGCTCGAGGATGACACGACAAAGCCTTCGAAGAGCTTGCTCGCCGCCAACCGCGGCGACATCGAGGCGTTCCTCGCCGCGCAGTTCCAGGCCGGGGCAAAGCCCTCGTCGATCAATCGCCGGCTGTCGTCGTTGCGCCGCTTCTACCGCCTGCAGCTATTGCTCGGCGCTCTCAAGGACGATCCGACGCAACGCATTCAGGCGCCGAAACTCCCCAGACACCTGCCGAAGAATCTGTCGGAGGCGCAGATCAGCGCGCTTCTCGACGCGCCTGATCCGGAAACCACGCTGGGACTGCGCGACCGCGCCATGCTCGAGACACTGTACGCGACCGGATTGCGCGTGTCCGAGCTGGTGGGACTCACACTGGCTCAAGTCAGTCTCGACATGGGCGTCGTTCGCGTTCTGGGCAAAGGCCACAAGGAGCGATTGGTCCCCATGGGCGAAGAAGCCATCGACTGGCTCAAGCGCTATCTGACGACCGCGCGCGTCGAGCTGGCCGGTTCGGGCAAGAGCGACGCGGTGTTTCTCACCGCTCGCCGCGGGCCACTATCGCGCCAGGCTTTCTGGCAATTGATCAAGCGCTACGGCGTCAAGGCGGGCATCGCCGGCGCGATCTTGTCGCCGCATACGTTGAGACATGCATTCGCGACGCACCTTCTGAATCACGGCGCCGATTTGCGCGTCGTCCAGCTGCTGCTCGGTCACGCGGACATTACGACGACGACCATTTATACGCACGTGGCGCTCGAACGATTGAAGCAGCTGCATCAGCGCCACCATCCCCGCGGATGACCCGCCGAAGAGGTCCTCGGCATGAGTCTTGTTCGGCGATTGCGACCGTCGCGGACGCCTCATTTGTCAACCTCGGTGTCAACATCGGCAATCGCATGGATCGGCGATCCGCAAGTCGTTTTCCGATGCAACATCTGCGGGCGGTCCAACAGCACTGTCCTGGCGGCGCTGCAGCGTGAGCGACCCTCGTGCGCGCAATGCGGCTCGACAGTGCGTGCACGTGCAATGGTGCATCTATTGACCAGCGAGTTGCTGGGCCACGGTGTTGCGCTGCCCGACCTGCCGTCTCGCGTCGATCTTTGTGGCATCGGCCTTTCCGATG
>VBDA01000114.1 GCA_005883655.1 Betaproteobacteria bacterium
ATCTTCAAAAAGCCCAGGATGCGAATATCGTCGACACCGGGCATGGCGTCACCGAGGCGGTCGCGCTCCTCAAGCAGCGCCTGCCCTCCGAGGTCGAGCTGCGGGTGGTCAATTCGGCCGCGGATTCGGTCGAGCGCAGCGTCAATCGCGTCAAGGAAACGATCATCGAAGGCGCGATGCTCACGGTACTGATCGTGTTTCTGTTCCTGCACAGTTGGCGCAGCACGATCATCACCGGGCTCACCCTGCCGATCGCGGTGATCGCGACCTTTATTGCGCTTTACGCGTTCGGCTTCACCCTCAATTTTCTGACGTTGATGGCCTTGAGCCTTTGCATCGGGCTGCTGATCGACGACGCGATCGTCGTGCGCGAGAACATCGTGCGCCACCTTGGTCTCGGCAAGACGCACGACACGGCGGCACGGGAGGGCACCGACGAGATCGGCCTGGCGGTGATGGCGACGACGTTTGCCATCGTCGCGGTGTTCGTTCCAATCGCCTTNNTTTTCTTCCAGTTCGGCCTGACCGTCGCGGTCGCCGTATTGGTCTCGCTGTTCGTGAGCTTCACGCTCGATCCCATGCTTTCCTCGGTCTGGCATGATCCGCCGGGGTCGCGCTTTTCGCGCCTGCCGTGGCTCGGGGGCTTCATGGAAAGCGTCGAGCGGGGCATCGATTGGATCCATCGCGTCTATGGGCGAATCCTCGAATGGGCGCTATTGCATCGGATCAAGGTGATCCTTATCGCACTGGTGAGCTTCTTCGCCAGTTTTGTGGTCGTGCCGCTGGTCGGCACCGAATTCATACCCGAGACCGATCAGGGCTTTCTGTCGCTGCGCCTGAACACGCCCGTGGGATCGAGCCTCGAATACACCGACGGCAAGGTGCGACAAGTCGAGGAAGTGCTCAAAGGAATTCCCGAGGTTGCGCTGGCGATAACTACCATCGGCACCGAGGATGGCCGCAACTACGCCCGGGTGAACCTCAAGCTGACCGAGCTCTCCGACCGCAACCGTTCGCAGAAAGAGATCGAGCGTGCGATCCGCACCGCGCTTAAACCCGTTCCCGGCGTCGAGCTCAGCTTTGGCTTCGATCGAGCGGTATGGGTGAATCTGCTCGGCCCGGACCCCCAGACGCTGACCGCGTTGATCAATGACTTCGCGCTGAAAGTCGCCAAGGTGCCCGGCATCGCCGACATGGAAACATCGGAAAAGGCCGCCAATCCGGCGCTGTCGATTCGCTTGAACAACGACGCCGCGTCCGATCTCGGCATTTCCGTGCAGCAAGTGGGCGCGACCGTGCGACCGCTCCTTGCCGGAGACACCGTGACTTACTGGCTCGCCCCCGACGGACAGAACTACGAAGTCAACGTGCAGCTGTCAAAGGATCGGCGGCAGCTCGCGTCGGACTTGGGCAATTTGTACCTGACCAGCAACCGCGTCGGACCTGAAGGCAATCCGCGGATGGTGCCGCTGCGGCAGGTCGCTGAAATCGTCGAAACGACCAGCCCGCAGATCATCAAGCGCCAGGATCTTCAGCGGCGCGTTGCGCTTTACGCCAACACCGAGAGGCGGCCGTCGGGCGACGTCAATGCCGATGTGGCCCGCATCATCAAGGAGACGACGCCGACGCTGCCTCCCGGATATCGCTTCGACGTCGGTGGCCAGGCGAAGGACATGCAGGAGTCTTTCCAGGCGGCGCTCGCGGCGCTCGGCCTCGCGGTCATTTTCATCTATCTGATTCTCGCGTCGCAATTCGCGAGCTTCACGCAGCCGCTGGCGATCATGGCGTCGCTGCCGTTTTCGCTGATCGGCGTATTTCTCGCGCTGCTGCTGACCGGAACGACACTGAATCTGTTTTCCATCATCGGCTTCATCATGCTCATGGGGCTGGTGACAAAGAACGCGATCCTGCTCGTCGATTTCGCGAATCGCGCGCGGCGCGGTGGGCAGAGCCTCCACGATGCGCTTTTGCGCGCGGGCCAGGTCCGCTTGCGACCCATCCTGATGACCACCGCGGCAATGATCGGCGGCATGACGCCGCTGGCGCTGGGGCTGGGGGAAGGCGGCGAAACGCAAGCACCGATGGGCCGTGCAATCATCGGAGGCGTGATCACGTCGACACTTTTGACGCTGGTCGTCGTCCCGGTGATTTATACCTATCTGGACGGCTGGGCCGAACGGCGAAAAGCGCTGCGCGCTGCGCGTCGTTCCACCGCCGCGGCGGAGCCTGCGTCCGGCGATTGACGTGCGATAATGCGATGTCCGGCTAGAATCAATAATTGCAAGCCGAATCGCAGGCCTGAGCACAAACCGGGCGGGGCTTCCAGCATGAGTTGTGCGGACGTGCCGACCGGCAATGTGTCAGGCGCAACCGCCGGAATGCATGCTGGTCTTGCGACTACCCTACACGACGGTGGTCCCGGCCCGACGCAAGTTGTTGTTCGGCGCGATTACGAGGCAGGGATGGACTTCGAGCAAGCACGTTTCAACATGGTGGAGCAGCAGATACGCACCTGGGAGGTTCTTGACCAGGAGGTGCTCGACCTGCTGTTCGAGGTGCGGCGCGAAGACTTCGTCCCGCTCGCCTATCGCTCGCTCGCGTTTGCGGATCTTGAAATCCCGATCGGCGAAGGCGAGCGGATGTGGACGCCGAAGATGGAGGCGCGGGTGCTGCAGGAGCTCGACCTCAAGGCGAACGAGGCGGCGTTGGAGATCGGCACCGGAAGCGGTTATCTGACCGCGCTTCTCGCCCGTAGCTGCAGCGTGGTCACCAGCGTCGATATCCATGAAAGATTCGTTCTCGAGGCGCGATCGAAGCTCGCGCGTGCGGGCATAGGCAACGTCAAATTGGCGGTCGGAGACGGCGCCCGTGGCTGGGGGAGCGAACAGTACGAAGCGATCGTGCTCACCGGTTCGACGCCGGTGCTCCCCGATGCTTGGCGTGAACAGCTCAGGCCGGGCGGGCGTATTTTTGCCGTCGTCGGGGACGCGCCGGCGATGAGCGCGCGCATGGTGCGTTGGGAAGCACCGGGCGCGATTGTCAGCCAAGATCTTTTTGAAACGGTCATCGCTCCACTACAAAACGCGGCGCAGCCCCGGCGGTTCGTGTTTTGAGCGCCGCTGCCGATGTCGGTGTCCCGGATGTCGCGGAGCTTTGGTGCGCGACCTTCAATTCCGGCACACTCTCCCCACCGCCCGCGGAACGGCGTCACCCTGATGGGACCCACAAGATGCTGAAACGCGCGCTTGAGATCCTGATCGCTACGGCGATGTCGGCTTCACTCTCCGGCGCAGCGGCGGAAGACCTGATCCAGATCTATCGTGACGCGCTCGGGAGCGACCCGGTGCTCGCATCGGCCAGGGCCACCCGGGAGGCGACGCAAGAGCTAGTGCCGCAAGCCCGCGCCGGCTTGTTGCCGGCGGTCAACCTGGTGGCCAATGCGGGCGTGGAGGATTTCAACGATCGGCTGCACACCGATCCGACGGTGACGTTTCACGACAGATTCCCCAATTACGCCTATACCGTGTCGGCCAGCCAACCGCTTTACCGGCCG
Source organism: Betaproteobacteria bacterium (assembly GCA_005883655.1). GTDB lineage: Bacteria > Pseudomonadota > Gammaproteobacteria > Burkholderiales > Casimicrobiaceae > PALSA-1003. The sequence goes on from VBDA01000114.1 coordinate 3,554, forward strand.
CAGACCTCGATTGCGTTGAATCAGGCGACGCAGCAGGTCGGCCAGGGTGACTTCATCCTCGCGTCGTCGCAGCAGGACCTCATCGTCCGTGTGATACAAGCGTACCTCGACGTGCTGCTGGCGCGATTCAACATCGAGCTGACCGAAAGCCAGAAGAAGGCGGTCAGCGAGAATCTCGCCCAGGCCAAGCGCAACTTCGAAGTCGGCACCGCGACGATTACCGACACCAACGACGCACAGGCGAAGTACGATCAGATCGTCGCCCAGGAGATCTCGGCCCAAAACGATCTGGACAACAAGGTCGCGACGCTGCGCGCCATCATTGGCCGCGCGCCGAGGGATCTCAAGGGATTCAGCGGGCAGTTCCGGCCGCAGCTTCCGGTGCCTGACGCGCTCGAACCCTGGGTGCAAAAAGCGATCCAGGAAAATTATCAGGTTCGTATCGCGCAGGCGAACCTCGACATCGCGACGCTGGAAGTCGACCGGCAACGTGCCGGACACTATCCGACGGTGGACCTTGTCGCGAGCTTCAACCAGGGCTACGCGGGAGGGTTGGCGTCAACTTCGTCGCTTGGCTCGGTCGCCAGCGACACCCGTATTGGCCTAATCGGTTTTCAGTTGAACGTTCCGATCTATCAGGGCGGCGCGGTCAGCTCCAGGGTGCGGCAGGCGATCTCGAACCAGGAAAAGGCACGCCAGGATCTGGAGTTCGCGCGGCGAAGTGCGCAACTGCAGGCGCAGACGTCGTTTTCGGGAGTCACCAACGGCGTTGCGCAGGTCAAGGCCTTCGAGCAGGCCCTCGCTTCCGCGCAGGTGTCTTACGATTCCAACAAGCTCGGCCTGGAAGTCGGTGTGCGAACCAATCTCGATGTGTTGAATCAGCAACAGCAGGTCTTCCAGACGCGGTTCAATCTGGCGCAGTCCTACTACAATTTCGTGATCAACAATCTGAGGCTCAAGCAGGCGGTCGGTACGCTGACCGATGCCGATGTGGAAGAGATCAATCGCGATCTGGGGGCGTAAGGTTAGAGTGCGCGGCGAAGCTAGGGCCCGTTAGCTGCGGCCGCAGCCAGCTCCAGAGTCTTTGCACGGCACCCTGGTGCGCGGCGTGGAATGCTCGCGCGGCGTCTCCCATCGCCTTGCGCCGCGCTGCGTCGGATAGCAGCTCGCAAACCTCGCGGGCCATGTCATCGGCGTCGGCGACGAGGTGAGCCGCGCCCGCGGCAATCGCACCGGCCGTTGCTTCGGCAAAATTGAAGGTGTGCGGCCCGATCAGTACCGGTATGCCAAGCGCGATCGGCTCGATCAGATTCTGCCCACCCAGCGGTAGAAGGCTGCCGCCGACAAAAGCCACGTCGGTAGCGGCGTAATAAGCCGACATTTCTCCCATCGAATCGCCGAGCACGACGCCGATATCCGCGGGCACCGACCTATTTTCGCTGCGACGAACGAATGGCACGCCGCGCGAGCGCAAGAGCTCGGCGACGACCGCGAAGCGATGCGGATGCCGGGGCACGATGACCAGCAGCGAGCTTGGCGGCATCGGCGCGCGCGCGATGGCGTCGAGAATGAGCGCTTCCTCGCCATCGCGGGTGCTCGCTGCAATCCAGACGGGACGAGACGCGCCAAACCGCAACCTCAATTCCGCGCCGAGCGTCAGCGCGTTGTCGGGAATGCTGACGTCGTACTTCAGGTTGCCGGTGACGATCGGCGCCGTCGCGCCAAGCTTGGCAAGACGCGCGGCGTCGGCGGGCGATTGCGCCGCCACCCCGCGCAATCGCCGCAGCATCGGTCGGGTCAGCGACGAAAATCGGGCGTAGCGTTTCCCCGAGCGTTCCGACATGCGCGCATTGACCAGAAACACCGGCACGTCCTGACGATGCGCCTCTCCGATGAGATTGGGCCACAGCTCGGTCTCGACCAGGAAGCCCGCGGCCGGGCGAAAATGCGCAAGAAAGCGATTGACGGCGAACGGGACGTCGTAGGGCAGCCATGCCTGGACGACACCGTCGCCGAACAGCTCGCGTCCCGCCGCACGTCCGGACGCGGTCATATGCGTGAGCAGGATCGTTGCTTCGGGATAGGCGGCTTTCATGCGTTGCACCAGCGGCAGCGCGGCCCTTGTCTCCCCGACGGAAACGGAATGCACCCAGAGCACGGGCGCCGAAAATGTGCCGGAGCGATAGCGCCCGAAGCGTTCGCCGACTGCGCTTCGATAAAGCGGCTCGCGCAGGCCTCGCCACCACAACCGAAGCGGAAGCAGCGGCAATAAAGCGGTGCCGATCAGCGTGTAAAGTGCCTTGGCAGCTTCCACGTGCTCGCGTGCTCAGGCCGAAGTGCGATGCATGATTCCGCCGGCGGCGGCGACTACCTGTTCCGGCGAAGGCACCGTCCCTTTTCCGCCGATATCGCGGGCGTGCTCGCCGGCGCGCCCGACGCCTGCCAACTCGGAATCGGTGGCAACGAACAAGGCAATGGTCGATACGCCGAGCGCGGCGGCAAGGTGAACGAGGCCGGTATCCACACCACAGACAAGATCAGCGCGTGCGAGGAGCGATGCGGTCTCCGACAAGCTCTGCCGCGCGGCAACGCGAGCGCCTGCGATGCCGTGCGCGAGCCGCGCACTGCGCTCGGCCTCGGCGACATTTCCCGCCGGCAGCAGCACCGTCATTCCCGTGTTCGCGAAATGCGCGATCAGCGAGCGCCAGTATGGTTCCGGCCAGAGTTTGTCGGCGCGGCTGGTGGAATGAACGAATACAGCGAACGGAGCCGGCGGAAGTTTGTCTGACGGTGCTACCGACAGCTCGAAGCAAGGCGGGCCGATGGGCTCGTATCCAAGAGCCTTGCCCGCAAGCTCACGGCAGCGATCGATCAGATGCTGGCGTGACGGGATGCGGTGCTTGCGTCGATAAGCGAGCGTCGCGGCAGGCTCGCGGATGCTCGCCCGGTCGGGCCCATGCACCGCGCCACGCGCGAGAGCTGCGATCACCGCGCCTTTGACCTGTTCCTGCAGGTCCAGCACGACGTCGTAACGCCGTGCTCTTAACGCGCGGCGAAATAGAGCGATTTCATGCCAGGTCGCTCGCGCCAGCAGCGCATGTCGCCACCGTCGCAAAGACACCGGGATGACGGCACGCACCTCGCGATTCAATGCGACCAGCTCGACAAACATCTCCTCCGCGACCCAGTCGATGCTCATGTCCGCCCGGTGTTGCCTGATGTCGTGTACGACCGGCAACGCGTGCACGATATCGCCAAGCGATGACGGACGGACGATCAACACGCTGCTCATCGCGGCGCGTTCGCAGCACTGCGACCAACCGTTCCGGATACGGCTTGATCTTCGGTTGCGGTTGGCTGGATCACGGCCAGGTTTGAACGTAGAATAAGCAGCGCATTCCGGCCGTATCGTGACTACTGAGGTGAACCTCTGCGCGGAAAGCAAAGACCGAGGCGCCTTCACGTTTGACGCGATGTCCGATCAGCTTCCCCCGCTTGCCCTGACCTTGGTGGTGATCACTCGCGACGCTGGCGCCAGTCTCGCCGAGTGCCTGAGCTCGGCTCAATTTGCGTCACAAATGATCGTCGTCGACTCGGGCAGTGGCGATGATACCGCACAAATTGCGGCGAGCTGTGGCGCGCTGGTTATCGAGCAGGCGTGGCTGGGCTTCGGGCCGCAGAAGAACTTCGCCGTCGCGCAGGCGGCGAACGACTGGGTGCTCTGCCTTGACGCGGATGAATTCGTCTCGCCGGAGTTAGCGCGTTCCATTCGTTCGACGCTACAGCAGGCGCGGTTCAACGCGTACGAAATGCCGCGGCGAAACCGTTTTCTTGGCAAATGGTTGGGACACGGCGAGGGCTATCCCGATTGGAACCTGCGGCTGTTCGATCGCCGCCAAGCGCGATGGAGCGAAGACGCGGTGCACGAACACGTTCTCTTCGATGGAAATGTGGGCCGCCTGAGCGGCGACCTGCTGCATACGTCGGGCGACTCGCTCGAGGCCTACCTTGCCAAACAGAACCGATACACGACGCTTCAGGCAGAGGCGCTGTTCGCGCGTGGCGAGCGTTTTTCCGCGGTCCGGCTGATCGTGTCGCCGATCTTCCGATTCGTTCGTTTCTATATCCTGCGCGGTGGCTTTCTCGACGGCGTCGCGGGCCTCGTTCACATTTCGATCGGCTGCTTCAACAGCTTTTCAAAGTACGCGAAGCTGCGCGCGCTCGAACAGGCTAGGCGAGGGCGGAGCTCATGAAGGTCCTCGTGACAGGCGCGGCCGGCTTCATCGGCATGCATCTCGCGCATCGCCTGCGGGAGGACGGCGCCGACGTGGTCGCGGTCGACAGCTTCGATCCGTATTACGACGTCGCGCTCAAGCACGCGCGGGCGGCACGGCTCCTGAGGCTCGGCGTTCGCTGCGAGGTGCTCGATCTCGCCGATACAACAGCGACCGCGGTTTTTTTTCGCAACGTGCAGGTCAGCCATGTCGCGCACATGGCCGCGCAGCCGGGCGTGCGTTACTCGCTGGTCAACCCCGCGGCGTACCTTCGCAACAACGTCGACGCCTTCGGCGCCGTTCTCGAAGGCTGTCGTCACGGCGGCGTCGAACACCTGGTCTACGCATCCAGCTCGAGCGTTTATGGAGCAAATCACACGCTCCCGTTCTCGGAGGACCAGAACGTCGATAATCCGGTGAGCCTGTACGCCGCGACAAAAAAAGCCAACGAGTTGATGGCGCACAGCTACAGCCATCTTTACGGCATACCGGCGACAGGGTTGCGTTTTTTCACCGTCTACGGACCGTGGGGGCGGCCGGACATGTCGCCGATGCTGTTCACGCGCGCCATGCTTGAGGGTCGTCCGATCAAGGTCTTCAACTTTGGCAGGATGCAACGCGACTTTACCTACATCGACGACATTATCGAGGGTGTCGTGCGCGTCTTGTCGCGGCCGCCGGCAGCAGCGACGTCGGGCGTCGCACCCAGCGCGATCTATAACATCGGGAACCACACCGCCATCGAGCTCGAAACGTTCATCAGCGAGCTGGAGCGCCTCCTCGGCGTGCGCGCAATCAGGGAGTACGAGCCGATGCAGCCAGGGGACGTGCCCGCGACGTTTGCGTCGATAGAGCGACTCGCCGCAGCCACCGGATTCGCACCGTCGACTCCGCTGCATGTCGGGCTCGCCAGCTTCGTACAGTGGTATCGGGAGTACTACGGCGCAGGCGAATCGCTTAGGCGCGCATGATAATATGCCCCGCCCTTGATAAAAATGCGCGCAGGTGTCCGCGGCGCGTGGAGCCCGCATGATTTTGGTGACCGGAGGTGCCGGGTTCATCGGTGCCAATTTCGTTCTCGACTGGCTCGACTGCAGCGACGAGCCGGTCATCAACCTCGACAAGCTGACCTACGCCGGCAATCTCGGCAATCTCGCCTCGCTCAAGCGCGATACGCGACACATATTCGTCCGCGGCGACATCGGTGATCGAAACCTGGTGCTGCATTTGCTGAGCCTTTACCGGCCGAGGGCCATCGTCAATTTCGCAGCCGAGAGCCACGTCGATCGCTCGATTCACGGGCCCGCGGATTTTATCGCCACCAATATTGTCGGCACATTCGCGCTGCTCGATGCCGCGCGTGGGTATTGGAATACGCTGACAGGTAACGAGCTTGCGCAATTTCGCTTCGTGCATATCTCGACCGATGAAGTCTACGGCTCACTCGAGCCGGCGGCAGCGCCGTTCTCGGAGACAAATGCCTATGCACCCAACAGCCCATACTCCGCGTCGAAGGCATCGGCGGATCATCTGGTGCGCTCCTACCAGCATACCTACGGACTTCCGACACTGACGACCAACTGCTCGAACAACTACGGTCCGCGACAGTTTCCGGAAAAACTAATTCCGCTGATGTTGTACAACGCACTCGCCGGCAAGCCGCTTCCGGTCTATGGCGACGGTGGGAACGTGCGCGATTGGCTTTACGTCGGCGATCATTGCGCAGCGATCCGAATGGTGTTGGAACAGGGGCGCCCGGGCGAGACCTATAACGTCGGCGGCAACGCCGAGATCGCCAACATCGATGTCGTGCGGACGCTTTGCCGTGTTCTCGGTGAGCAGAAGCCGGGATGCGATGCCGAATCGCTGATCACGTTCGTCAAGGACCGCGCGGGCCACGATCGTCGCTACGCGATCGATGCGTCGAAGATTCGCCGCGAGCTGGGATGGGAGCCAAGCGAGACGTTCGAGTCGGGGATCGCGCGCACCGTTGCCTGGTATCTCGACAATGCCGGATGGCTGGCCGCGGTCACCAGCGGCGAGTACAAGAACTGGATCTCGCTCAACTACGCGGCCGAGGTCGCCTAGACGATGCGCAAAGGCATCATCCTCGCCGGCGGCTCGGGGACCCGGCTCTATCCCGTGACGCAGGCAATCTCCAAACAACTGCTGCCCGTTTACGACAAGCCGATGATCTACTATCCCTTGTCGACGCTGATGTTGGCGGGCATTCGCGACATCCTGCTGATCTCGACCCCGGACGATACACCGCGATTCGCGCAGCTACTGGGCGACGGAGCGCGCTGGGGCGTTAACCTGCGTTACGCCGTCCAGCCGTCGCCGGATGGACTTGCGCAGGCATTTCTGATTGGACGCTCGTTCGTCGGCGGCGACGCTCCCGCACTGGTGCTCGGCGACAATATTTTCTACGGCAACGATCTGCAGCCGATGCTCGAGCGCGCCGCCGCTCGCGGTGAAGGCGCCACGATTTTCGCCTATCCCGTGGCCGACCCCGACCGATATGGCGTTGCCGAGTTCGACGCCGCCGGCCGAGTGCTCAGTCTCGAAGAAAAGCCGGCCCAACCCAAGTCGCGGTACGCGGTTACGGGACTGTATTTTTACGACAACCGGGTGCTCGACGTTGCCGCGTCACTCAAACCTTCCTCGACGACGGCGAGCTAGCGGTCGAGGTGATGGGACGGGGCATGGCCTGGCTCGACACCGGCACGCACGAGTCGCTGCTCGAAGCCGGCCAATACATTGCCACCATAGAGCGCAGACAGGGCCTGAAAATCGCGTGTCCGGAGGAGATTGCATACCGCCTGGGCTATATCGACGCGGCCAGACTGGAACTGCTCGGCAACGCCATGGCAAAGAACGCGTACGGCCGTTACCTGCTCGGCTTGCTGCGCGAACCGCTGGTGCGCTGACGGGCCGGTAGTGTCGATGAAGATCACGCCGACGGCATTGGCCGATGTACTGCTGATTGAGCCTCGCGTTTTCGCAGACGCGCGCGGTTTTTTTTTCGAAAGCTACAATCGGCGGGCGTTTGCCGGGGCCGGGATCGATGTCGAGTTCGTTCAGGACAATCACTCCCGCTCCGCGCGGGGCGTGCTGCGCGGATTGCATTATCAGATAGAGCATGCGCAAGGCAAGCTGGTCAGGGTCATAGCGGGCGAGGTATACGATGTCGCGGTCGATATGAGGCGAAGCTCGCCGACGTTCGGGCGTTCGATCGGCATGACCCTGACTGCGCACGAAAAGCAAATGCTGTGGATCCCGCCGGGGTTCGCGCATGGCTTTCTGGTGCTTTCGGAAACCGCGGAGTTCCTCTACAAGACCACGGATTACTGGTACCCGGAATTCGAGCGCAGTCTGCTATGGAATGATTCGACGCTCGGCATCGCTTGGCCTCTGCAGCAAGCGCCGACGCTTGCCGCCAAGGACGCGGCCGGAACGCCGTTCTCGCTCGCCGACGCGTATCCGTGACGCGACCGAGGATCCTGCTTATCGGGTCGGCGGGACAGCTGGGTTTCGAGCTCGCGCGCGTGCTGCCGGCGTGCGGCGAGGTCGTTGCGCTGGACCATGCCACGCTCGATCTGGCTGACGCGGACGCGGTGGTCGCCGCGGTGCGCGGCGCGCGACCGGGACTGATCGTCAACGCCGCCGCCTATACAGCGGTCGATCGCGCGGAAAGCGAGCCCGGCCAGGCTGACGCGATCAATGCCCGCGCTCCCGGCATTCTCGCCGAGGAAGCCAAACGCGCCGGCGCGATCTTGATTCACTACTCGACCGACTACGTTTTCGACGGCGAAGCAACGGCAGCGTACGACGAGCATGCCGTCCCCCATCCCATCAACGCCTACGGCCGCAGCAAGCTTGGCGGAGAGCGCGCGATCGCCGCCGCCGGGGGGGCAAGTCTGGTACTGCGTACCAGCTGGGTCTACGGACTTCGCGGTCAGAACTTCCTGACCACGATGCGAAGGCTTGCCGCCGAGCGCGACGAGCTGAGAGTTGTCGCAGATCAAATCGGCACACCCAACTGGACACGTTCCCTGGCGGACGCGACAGCGGTGCTCGTGGGACGCGGCACCTCGGAGCTCGCCGAGCGTGCCGGGCTTTATCATTTAAGCGCCAGCGGCAGCACCAGCTGGTTTGACTTTGCGCGCGCGATTTTTGCGGGCGCGGATCGCCCGCGTGTGGTGCCGA
>VBDA01000115.1 GCA_005883655.1 Betaproteobacteria bacterium
CGAGTCGCGGTCGGCGAGAACTGGCCTTTGGCCCGCGCCCACTTGTCGAAGAATTCGCGCATGTCAGTCACCAGGTCGCGCACGATCGGCAGGTTGGCCAGCGGTGCGATGGTGAGGCGGTTATCCTGCGCGACCTTGGCAACGTGCGTGCGGCAGCTCCAACGCGCCTTGCCATTCACGGTCATCGCGCAGGAACCGCACATGCCGACGCGGCACGCGAAGCGATACGCAAGCGTCGGGTCGAGCCGACGCTGGATCCAGGTGACCACGTCGAGCACCGTTTGCGAATCCTGGCGCGGGACTTGATAGCGCTGATAACCGCCTTGTGCGCCGCCGCGCCAGACGTCGACGTCGAGATTGGAGGTCACCGTCACGCTAGGTTCTTGGAGCGCCGTGATAGAGCCGCACGGTATGTTGTGCTTCGGCGAAGAAAAGCCATCGCTCCGCCAGCAGTCCGGCCAGGCAAACGATCGCCGCGAGCCATGCCACCGCCGCGTTTGTCGCACCGGAGGCTATCCAGGCCGCCGGCACACCAAAGCCGGCGGAGAGAGCGGCGATGCGCAGCGCGACAGCATTGCGGCGCGCCAGCACGAAGCCGAACTCGTCGGTGAGAAAAGTCCCATGCGAGTGGCCAACATCGAACAATCGCGCCCGGGCCATTGTCATTCCCGGCGGCTGCGCGCCCTCATTTGCGTACTTGTTTGCGTACTTATTTGAGTACTCATTTGGGTATTTTGGCACGCCGATCGCGCGCTCGAGCGTCGGTGCATCGCGCGCGCCGGCCGTGATCGCGCGCCACTGTCCTATTTTCGCGATCAGCGCCGCGACGCCGAGGACGCCGGCGAGCCAACCGAAAGATCGCTCGTGCGCCGCGTGGGCCCGCGCCAATCCCAGCAGCAAAACCGCGCCGGACCAGTGGCCGAGCAGCAAATAATTGACCGGCGTCCACGCGCTGTACCACTGCCGAATAGGTTTGAGGCTTGCGTAGATCATCGCGGTCGACACCAGCACCGCCCACGCGAGCAGCGCGACGCCAAGCGCAGCCAGTGCGCGCAACGCACCACCCTCGGCAGTCCAGGCCAGGACGCCGTACGCCAACGCCACCGGAAAAAGACACGCGGCGAATACCGCCTCGCGCGACAGCCAGGAAGTGCGAAATCGCGAGAACGCGCGCCAGGCATTCGCGGGCTTGGCAAGGTGCAGCACCGACGAGGCGAGGCCTGCCGCGACGAGCGCCAATGCCACGGCAATGCCTTGCATCAGCGCATCCGACGGCAGCGCTTGATCCAGCAAATCGCCGAGCGCTAGCAGTGCGAGCAACCCCAGGCCGGCGCCCGAGGAGACGGTAAAGAAAATGATGCTGAGCGATGGCTTCATGACGATGTCGAGCCCGCCGCGCTTTAGCGGCGGATCACGGGGCTCGCCAGGCTCGCCAAGCCGCGCTCGAGGAGCGCCTTCACGTCGCTCGCTGCGATTACCGTCTTGGGTTCGCGCGGCGGCAAATACTGATTGACCGGCGCATATCCCAACTCGGGCATCAGGCCGAACCCTCCACGCTCGGCAGTCAGCCGCGAGACCTCCGATGCGGGATCGTCGAAGTCACCGAAGAACCGGCCATGCGTGGGACACGCTAGCACGCACGCCGGCTGACGCTCCTCGGGCGGCAGCAGCTCGTCGTTGATGCGGTCGACGCACAGCGTGCACTTCTTCATCGTACCCGACGCGGTGTCGAGCTCGCGCGCACCGTAAGGGCACGCCCATGCGCAAAGGTTGCAGCCCATGCACTTGTCCTGATCGACGAGCACGATGCCGTCGTCACGCTTGTACGACGCGCCGGTTGGGCAGACCGTCACGCAGTCAGCGTCGGCGCAATGCATGCACGACATCGGAAAATTAATGGTCTTGCTGGCCGGATACTCGCCAAGCTCGTAGTGGCGCACGCGGTTGAACCAGACACCGGATGGCTCCGCGCCGAAGGGCTCGTAGTCGGACAGCGGGCCGCTCACCGGCGACGAAGCGTTCCATTCCTTGCACGCGGTTGCGCAGGCGTGGCAGCCCACACACGTGTCGAGGTCGATGACGAGGCCGAGCCTCACGATGGCGCCTCGGTGTGATACCGCAGGGTGGAAGGACGCCGGCCGGTGTCGCCGGGCAGCCTCTTGGACATGGGAAATATCGGCCAGATGCCGGTCTCGCCAACAGCGCACTTGCTGACCTTGACGCGCAGGTCGAACCACGCGGCCTGACCCGTGACCGGGTCCGAGTTGGTAAGCCGCCGATCGTCGGCGTTCCCTTTGGGGAGCAATTCCGAGATCAGATGATTGAACAGGAATCCCGCGGTCGCTTCCGACGCATCTTCGTCCAGTCCCGCCGTTCCAGCCTGCCTGCCGACGGCGTTCCAGGTCCAGACGGTATTCGCCTCGACGCCTTCCATGGTCTTCAGCTGGCAGCGCAGGCGGCCATGGTGCGACTCGACCCACACCCAGTCGAAATCGGCAAGTCCGAGCCGCGCGGCGGTGCCGCGGTTCATGTAAAGGTAATTCTCGGAGATGATCTGTCGCAGCCACGCATTTTGCGAATCCCACGAGTGGTACATCATCATCGGCCGCTGGGTGATTGCGTGCAACGGGTACTCGTCATGCGACACCCGCGCGCTCTCCAGCGGCTCGTACCAGAACGGCAACGGATCGAAATATCTGGCGAGCCGCTCCTGGTCGGTGGGCGATGAGGGCTGCGGCCCGTCGTACAGCCCCTGCCCGGCGAGACGGAATTTCTGCAAGGGCTCGGAATACATCTGCATGATCACAGCCACGGGCGGCGTGCCGAACAGCGCGTGCTTTTCCGCGAACTCGAGATAATCCTTGTTCGCGAACCGGTAGTAGCGCATGTTTTCCGGCCATGGGTAGGAGAAGAACGATTGGTTCTCGATATATTTTTCCCATTGCTTTGGATTCGGCGCGCCGCGCAGATGCGATTCGCCGTCGGCGCCGCGCCAGCCGGCGAGAAATCCGATTCCGGGAAACTTTTCATAGTTGACGATGAAATCCTTGTAGTCGCGGAACTTGCGCGAGCCGTCAGCGCTAGTAAACGCCGGAAACTTGAGCCGCGACGCGAGCTCGACCAGGACTTCTTGCCACGGCCGCACGTCGCGATCGAGCGCGATGACCGGATGACGGATGGCGTCGGCCGCCGCATCCGGCTCGGAAATGGGACGATCGAGGAGCGAGATCGCGTCGTAGCGCTCGAGGTAGGTGGTGTCGGGCAGCACGAGGTCGGCGAAATTGACCGTCTCGGAATGAAATGCGTCCACCACCACCAGGAAGGGGATCACGTATTCGCCGCGGTCATCCTTGCGCACCAGCATTTCGCGCACTTCGCCGGTGTTCATGGTCGAGTTCCAGGCCATGTTGGCCATGAACAAGAGCAAGGTGTCGATCGGGTACGGATCCCGATTCGCCGCATTGGTGATGACCATGTGCATCAGGCCGTGTGGCGACAGCGGCGTCTCCCAGGAGTACGCCTTGTCGATGCGTAGCGGCCTGCCGTCCTTGTCGATCACCAGATCTTCGGGTCGAGCCGGGTTGCCGTTGGGCATGCGTTTCAGCGGCGTGTCGGCAGCGAAGATGATCGCCGGATCATTCTCGGGGAGCGTCCGCATGGGGATGCGCCGCGGATACGGCGCCCGCGCGCGGAAGTTGCCCGGGCCCTCGAGCGCGCCGAGCAGCATCTGGATCAGATGCAGCGCGCGGCAGGTGTGAAAGCCGTTGGAGTGTGCGGAAATTCCGCGCATGGCGTACATCGCCACTGGCCGGCCGACGACCTTATCGTGAGTCCGGCCATGCATGTCGGTCCAGCTAATCGGGAGCTCGACCGCCTCGTTGAACGCGACATGCGCCATCTCGTATGCGATGCGAGTGATGGTCTCCGCCGGTACGCCGCACGTCGCGGCCACCTGCTCCGGCGAATAGCGCTCGTCGAGATAGCGTTCGGCGGCGAGAGAAAGGACGCTCTTGGCAACGCGGCCGTCATCGAGCTTGACCGTCGCGAACAGCGCCGGCGCAATCTCCGGTTCCAGGCCGTTGACCAGCCGCTGCGCCTGCTGGTCCCACACCAGCGGATGGTCCTCCGCATCGCGGGCAAACAAGCCGTCGCCGGCGATGCCCGGCGTCTGCACGACGAGCCAAGGCGCGTTGGTGTAGCGAATCAGGAATTCCCAGTCGATCAAGCCGCGCTTGAGCAAGACGTGCACGATGGCGAGCGCAAGCAAGCCGTCGGTCCCCGGGCGAATCGGCAGCCATTCGTCGGCGATGGCCGAATAGCCGGTGCGGATAGGGTTGATCGACACAAACTTGGCGCCGCGCCGCTTGAGTTTCTCCAGGCCGATCTTGATCGGGTTCGACGAGTGATCTTCGGCCACGCCCCAAAGCAGAAAGTATTTGGCGTGCTCCCAGTCGGGTGCGCCGAATTCCCAGAAGGAATAGCCGATCGTGTACAGGCCGGCGACCGCCATGTTCACCGAACAGAACCCGCCGTGCGCCGCCCAGTTGGGCGTGCCGAACTGCTGCGCCCATAAGCCCGACAACGCCTGCATCTGATCGCGGCCAGTGAAAAACGCGAGCTGGGTCGGGTTGGTCGAGCGAATTTTCGACAAGCGCGCGGTAAGGATTTCCAGCGCTTCGTCCCATTCGATCTCGACGAAATCCGCCGTGCCGCGCTCGCTGCCCGGCCTGCGCTTCAACGGCTTCTTGAGCTTCGCGGCGGAATATTGTTTCATGATCCCGGCGGAGCCCTTGGCGCACAACACGCCTTTGTTCACCGGATGGTTCAGGTTGCCCTGAATGAAGCGCACCTTGTTGCTCTCGACGGTGACCTTGATGCCGCAGCGGCACGCGCACATGTAGCACGTCGTGAAGTGCGTCTGCTGTCTTGAACGCTGATCGAACGCGATGGTGCGGGTCATGGGCGCATCCTGCCGTGGCCGGCGGATCGCGGTGGGAGGGTGGATGAGACGTGCCGATAGTATAAAGGATCGCCATGCACGGCAATCGACGAAAGGCTAACGCGCGAATGCGCACACGCGCGCTTCAAACGGATGCCTGGCGATCGGCGTCGCGCCCGTAAGGGCGACGCGACGCGTCAGGCGATGGGTAACGGCCCTGGCAGCAGCGATGCGATATTCACTCATCGTCGATGACATCGCTCATCGGCTCGCACTCAGACCCCGCCGTGTCACAGCTTGTCCAACGCCGTGGCGACGGTCCATTCAACAGTCGGAGCGCTTTGCAGTGACTCGATGCGATGCACGAACGCGGCCGCTATGCCGTCGGTGGGGTAGGCGCTCAGCAGTTGGCGCCAAAGTGAAAGACTCTGGTCCAGGGCACGCCGGTTGAACGCGTCGAGTGCCGCGCGCGACAAGTCGGCGAGCGTTTCGTCCGCGCACGGCGTAAAGATCATTACCGCGTCGGTGCGCCCCTTGACCATGACCGAGTCGACCGGTCTGAGCGACACCCGATCCTTGAGATGCAGTACGGTCGCCTCGCTCAACAGTATCGACGTGCCGTAGGCCTTGTTGGCGCCTTCGAGCCGCGATGCAACGTTTACTGCGTCTCCGATCGCGGTGTACGCAAAACGCGCGCGCGAACCGACATTGCCTACGATGACGTTGCCGGTGTGTATCCCGATCCGCATCGACATCACCGGCGCGCCCTTCCGCTCGAGCCGGCGCGCCAGTTTGCCGAATTGATCCTGCATGTCGATCGCTGCCCGCAACGCACGCTCGGCGTGGCGGTCATCCGGCAATGGCGCGCCCCAAAACGCCATGATGCCGTCGCCGATGTATTTGTCTACCGTTCCGGAGTGGCGGTAGATCACCGTGCTCATCGCGTCGAAGTACTTGCCCAGCACCGCGACTACCGCGCGTGGCGCCAGTTTCTCGGACATGGTCGTGAAGTTCGCGAGGTCGGCGAACAACAAGGTGAGCTCGCGTTCCTCGCCACCCAGCTCGAGCAATTCGGGGCGCTCGATCAAACGATTGACGACTTCCGCCGGGACGTATTGGGCGAAGGCGCGTTTGGTCTCCTGCGCGCGTCGCCGCTCGGTCAGGAAGCCGACGGCGGTCTGCACGATGAACATGGCTGCCGCGGCGGCGATCGGCAGCAGCGGTGACAGCCATAAATCGTAGGAGACGAACAGCACATAGGTAAGACCAAGCAATGCAGTACTGAGGGCCGCCAGCGTCGCAGCCGTCGCCGTCGGGCTTCGCCGGGCGCCGACAAGGCCCACGCCCAGGACAAGCAAGCCCGCCACCATCGTATTGAGCGTCTGCGAGGCGGGGATCAGCGCGCGGCCCTGCAAAAGATTCGAGATGATGTTCGCGTGAATTTCGACGCCAGGCATCACCCCGCCTTCCGCATCGAGGAAGGGCGAGTTGTACAGGTCGGCCTGCCTGCGCGTGACCTCGGGTGAAGCGTGCACATCCAATCCGATCAGGACGATCTTGTCCTTGAAAAAACCTGCCGGAAGCATCCCGGGCGACAACGCCTGGTAATAATGAACGGTGGGAAAGCTTCCGTGCGGTCCTTCGTAGCGAACGAGCGTCTGCACGGCGTTCGAAACTCCTGCGGCTTCCTTCGCATGCGCGAGGCGCACGATCTCGCGGTCGAAGCTGTCCGCGAACGACGGCATCATGCGCACCACGAAATCCGCGTCGGGATCGACGCCTACTTCGCCCGTACGGGCGCCGGCTTCGATGAGTTCCGGAAGCGGTTCGACCAGCGTCCACTCGCGGCTAACCGAGGTCTGTGACTTTTCGCGCGTCTTGGCCAACACGACATTGCGGGCACGGCGGATCGCGTCCGCCATGCGTCCGTCATCCGCCGCGTTGGTTGCCTCGGCGAAGAGCAGGTCGAAGGCGATGACAAGCGCTCCGTCGCTCGCGGCGCGCTCGATCAATTCAGCGTGAGTGCGCCGGGGAAACGGCCAGTGCAGACCCAACTCGCGGAACGAAGGCTCGTCGATGGCAACGATGACCACTGGCGTGTCGCCCGGACCGCGTGCCGCGAGTGCGGTATACGCGTCGAAGGTCTTGAACTCGAGCTGCCGCCATTGCGGCGTGAAGCTCAGCAGCCAGAGCGCCCCCAGCGCGAGGACCGCTACGGCAGCCTCGATGATGCGCTGGCGACCGCTCGATTGCAGAAGACTAGAAACGGAAGCGGACATCGGCGAGGTAACGTTCCGCAAAGCCCTTGCTGCCGAGGTTCAGAGCCGCGACGCCGAAGATCCAGCGCTTGTCGGGCGTTTCCCAGAACGCGATCGCCTGACCGTTCCAATCCGCACGCAGAGCACTCGCTTCGGTATTGTCGCGGTCGACGAAGCGCAGCGAGCGATACACCGCCTGCGCACTGAAGTAGATGCGCTGCGGGGTCACCCATGTCATGCCGGCAGAGAAGAAATCGCGCGGCACGAACGGTATCTTCGCGATTCCGGTCGCGACGGTGAGGTTGCCCGCGTCATCCTTGAAGTAGATGTCGGCTTCGTTTCGCGCGCGCACGTATTTTGCGGCCATCGACAGCGTCGGCGTTAGGATGCGGTTGACCGTGATACCCACGGACGTGGTGCGCCCCGCGTCGAAATCGGCGGTGCCCTCCGCGAGGTCGAGGGCGGTCACGTTCGATATCTGCGCGTTGCGCAGCAGGTCGACGAACTCGATCTGCGGCGTGGGGATGCGAAATCCGGACTGGCCGAGGTTGCGCACCTTTTCGTAGTCGACGAATCCGCCCAGCGCGGTCAGGTCGTCGGGCTCGAAATGCACCTTAAGCACGCCGCGCTTCGCGTTGCCACCAGCGGAGACGAGGCGATCATCGATCTCGATGCCGGCGGTCGCAACCGGCGCCAGCGTGCTCACTGACGCCGGCTGTGTCCATTGCTGCCAGGCGGCGCGAACGACGACGCTGCCCGCCTTGAACACCACCCCCGCACGCGGGTTCCACCGGGTGTCGGTGACGCTCGCCAGCGTTCGCTGGGTGAGCGGCGTGCTGGTGTCGCCGATAATGATCAACGACGCTTGAAAGTCATCGATATCTTGCTTGAATTGCTGCCAGAACAGGTCCCCTTGCACCGAGAGCGCCGGCAAGACGTCTTTAGTGTACGACACGTAGCCATGACGTGAGCTCAGCTTCACCCTGCGGTCGTCGAGAAATCCGATGCTGATGTTGCCGCTGGGAGTCGTGAATACGCTGCCTTGGAAAAATTCACTGGTCCGCAAGTCCCGCGCAGTTTCCGCGCCAAATGCAAGATGGTCGGTCGGCGTCAGGTCCATGCTATGCCGCGCCTGGTATTCCTCCGGCCGGCCGCTGAAGCTCGAAAACGCGCCGTTGGCGGCCGTAGCATTCTCATTGGGTACGAAATAGCGCTCGAAGGCTCGATGCTCGTTGGTGCGCCCGAATTTGAGCCACGTCATCGACGTCGGTGAAAAGCGGAAGCTCGCTCCGACATCGGCGCGGTCCTTGCGCAGATCGCCTTCGGTGTTGGTGAAATTGCGGAGGATTACCGTGTCACGGATCTTGGTGGTGTAGCCGAAAAGACCCAGTTGCTCGGTGACGAGGCTGCCCGCGCCCAGGGCATACAGCTCGATGCGTTCGTCGCCCTTGACCGGAACCTGCCGGCCGTTGGGATCGGCATTGCTGCTCTGCGTCGTGCCTACGCCGCTCTCGGCGTCGATGAAATACGCTCCGCGCGTGAACCAGTCCACGACCCCGTTCAAGCGCGCGTAAGGGTTCCACAACCGCTGTTCGCTGCTTCGCAAGTAAGTGTTGCCCAACGTCGCATAGTTGCCCGCGGCCGGTACCAGCGTCGAGAATCGGTTGCTGCCGCCGAAGGCGATGGGGTCGGTCAGGAATCCCTGGAACAGTTCCGAGTTCTTGTTGAAGTCGCCCTGGTAGCGATCGGCGAGGAACAGGTGGCTCGCGCCGGAATAGGGATAATACGATTGTTGCGCGATCTCGAGCGCCCATTCCTCGAGGCCGAAAAAAGCCAGCGCGAAGCCCAGGTTGGCCTTGCCCTGCTGATCGTTGGCGACCTGGTTGAGCGATTTGAGGTTGGGGAGACGCCGCAGCGCTTCGCGCGAGGCCTGCACGGCGTCGCCAGCCCGGAAGAGATCGGTATAAATTTGAGACAACAGCAGGTAAGGAAGCGGGTCCTTGTCATCCAGTTCGGTGGCCTGCCGCAAAGTCGCGATCGCGTCGGAATGGCGTCCCGTCTGGTAGTACGCGATCGCGGTGTACACCTTGGCACGCGCGTAGTTCGGCTCCATCACACCGGCGCGCAGGAGCGCGTCCAGCGCCGCCTGCGGACGACCCTGCTTGAGCCGGAGCAGGCCCAGGCCAGTGAGTGCGACGTAATCGGCCGGATTGGCCTGCAATGCGCTCGCGAATGCCTGCTCTGCGGCGTCGAAGCGATTGACGAAGGTTTCAAGCGTCCCGAGCTCGCCTTCGTAGCCCGCGCCGGTGGCGTTGAGCTTGAGCGCCTGCAGTAAATTGCGACGCGCTGGGATCGTGCGTTCGAGCTCGTTTTGCGCCGCGCCCAGCGAATACCAGGCGCGATCGTTGCCCGCGTCAACGACGGTAGCGCGAGCGAAGTTCGCGAGCGCACTCTGCGCCTGGCCTTGGCGCCTTGCGGTTTCGCCCGCGGCGACGAGTATGTCGCCCGTATCCGCGTCACGCGGCATTGCCAGGGTCGCTTCCGCCTCGCCGACCCGATCACTCAGTAGCTGCGCGCGCACCAGCTGGGACAGCAGTTCGGGATCACGTGGAGCAACGACCAGCCCGTCCCTGAAGATCGCGATGGCGCGATCGAAG
>VBDA01000488.1 GCA_005883655.1 Betaproteobacteria bacterium
CGCTGGACCACCCTAGTGGTGGTCGCGGCGAATATCGCGTTCGTCGCCGATTACAGCATCCTGAGTGAATCGCCAACGATCAACGAGGTAGTAGCCGAGTACGGCAATATGTTCGTGCCGGCCGGATTCGCCCAGGCGATTTGCGCGGCGATCCTGGTCGCGTTCATACTTTTCTATTTCGATGCCTTATGGCCCCGCAGGCACCGCATCCGTGTCTACGACAAGTTGGTGATCCCGCTCGCGATGACCAGCGTGCTGGCCTCGAGTTGGATCGTTGCCTTCCGGCAGAAGGAAATCGGTCTGGCCGCCGCACTGGTTGCCGCCAGCGTCGCTCTGGGTGCTGTCATGTTTGCGCGCGTCACGTCGGTATCCCCGAGCCAGCATTCCAGTTGGCTGCGCGTCCCCTTCAGCCTCCACTTCGGCGCGATGACCATCGCGTTGCTGGTCGCCGTGACGCAATGGTTGAATGCCCGCGGACTGCTGCTCATGGACATCGCGGTGACGCCGGACCAAGTGGCAATCGCATTTCTTGCGATCGCTGCGGCAACGGGCGGCTTTGTCGCGCTCCACTACAGCGACTTCGTCTATCCGGCGGTCATCGCCTTGGGCACGGGTGCGATGTTCATCGCACAGCGGACGTACAATCCGCACGTCGCCGCCGACGCGCTCATTGTGTGCGTCGGAATGCTCGTCGTGGTCGTTCTTGCCGCCGTAACGCTGGCACGGCAGCCGCAGCGCGATCCGAGGGCCGTGCCATCACGCAGACGAGTCAGGGCTGCACGCAGAGAGCAGGACGAGTGGTACCTGATCGACGGAAATTCGTCGATCATGCGTCTCTGACGCGATCGCCCGGGGTCGCCGTCCCGGTCCCAGCCTCGATTGCGCTGCCCGAGCGCTCAAACGAAGACCAACTTCTTGATGATCGAGAGCAGTTCGAAGTGGGGAAGCGGCCGAAGGTCCCCCGCCTGGAGTCGGCCGGATAAACAATGTCCGACTCGATCGGACCACGTTCATTCCCTCATTGGATCCCAGGAAGGTAGCGTCGCCACCTCATCGATGACTGCAAATGACGTCCAAACATACTCGAACTGATGTTGGATCGGCTTGCTTAGACGCATCCTGTAGGTTGCGTTGGATGAAAGCAATGTCACGTCAGAATCGGTCCTGAATGCGTCTGCGGAAAGCAACAGCGTCTTGATCGGCATGGTCGGATATTGCTCGCTCGGCGGCAGGTAAAGCGCAGCGAAGCACCTCGACGCAAAGTTCGGCGCCTCGGCGGTGGCCAAATCGCGATCGTAATCGGTCACCATCTTTACAAAGCGAGGTTCGCGTCCGAGGTACTCCACGCCGATCTCGACATAGTCGACCATGAGCCTCCTGAACCAGCGTACTACCGCCACGGTCCAGGGTGTCGTCTCGTTGTCGCGAACAGCTATCAGCGAGCCCGGGATCACGTGATTCAGATTGTCAATCTGCCCGCGCATGCGACAGCCCGAGTCACTTCGGTCCTTGACCTGCCAAATTTGGGGAGTCGCGTCGATTGGGCCCGCTGTCGAAAGCGATATCGGGCTTGCGTTACCTCTGGCAGGGAGAAACGGTGAAAGGTTAGGCACTTCCAATGGCGGGATAGTGTTTTCGGTTTTCGGTGCCACGGCGGACGAAATTTCTTCGTTCTGCTTCTGCCCGTTCTTGCGCAACTCGTCGACGATGTAGGAAAAGCCCACGATGGCCTGGACCGCCAGGGAGACAGGCTTGCGCTCTGCGCGGCGCTCGATGTCTACCGGGTTCGGGGCAAACAGAATCGCAAGTTTCTTCAGCAGTACGAGCTGACCGGCGCGCACCGCAGGCGTCGTCCGAGACGTAAGAGCGGCGTCATCCCGCAACGAAGCCATTTCCCGGTCGATCATCGCGCTCAGGGGCGAAGAGTCGAAGTAAAAGAGATCGCCCCCTATGAGATCGGCCTTTCCAGCCGGGACTCGTTTGAGCCCATCGGAGCCGCTCAGGTCGACCACGAACCCCTTCGGTTCAAAATGGACTCTATCGTTGAGTTGCGCCAGTTGCAGGCCTGGCCCACTGCACCAGCGCGCGAACCAGCGGTGCGCCCACAGTGCTTCGCGAGGGGAGAAGTGGCCGCTGTTCATGGCCTCCAGCAAAAGGATCTGCAGATACTGCTGCTCCAGCCCTCGCATCGTCCGGCGCTTGCCATCAGTTTCGCTGATCGTACGGGGACGATCCAGCAAATCCCGTTCATGTGCAAGCCGATAGATCTCGTGCAGCTGTCTCCATATTTCAGAGCTGCGCTTCTTGTATCGGAGGAGGCGCAGCAGGAATTCGAGCTTCCTATGATGGAACAGTTGAACCTGGACCAAAGGCTCACGCTCGGTCCAGTTGTCGTCGCTTGTCTCCCGAATGCGGTGCAGAAAATATTCGTACGCCTGGAAAAGCGACTGGCTAAGCCGAAACGCGGAATGCCAGGTCTTCCATTCGAATGGACCTATCTGACCATCGCCTTCAACATATTGGGTCAGGAACAGCTCGATCACCGGCTGTGCCTGCCGTTCTAACGCAGGAAGCGCGTCGAGTTGGCCAATTTGGGGTTGGCCGTCTAGAATGAGCTGCCCGATCGTCTCGCAAAGCGCCTTCTGCGTCTCGAATGGGTCGGCTCGCACGAAAGGGAAAACGCCTTCGCCCGCCATCCCTTCGATCGGGTAATCGGGGGCGTCTGTTTCAACCGGCGACAATGCTGCGGACAAGTACACGACATCTCCATGGACGTGCCAACC
>VBDA01000489.1 GCA_005883655.1 Betaproteobacteria bacterium
CATCAATCTCCGGCATGGCCGTTCGATTACACGCTGAGCTGGCAGGCCGCGCAACAATCCTTCGCCGTTGGCGCGGCGGTGGTCGTGGCTGGCATCGGCGCATGCGTCGCCGCTGTGGTTACGATTGGCGGCGCGCTCCGTAACCGACCGCGTCTAGGTATAGCCGGGCTCGGAGCCATCCTGGCGAGCGCTGCGGCGGCTACCTGGCTACTTGCGGTGCCCGCGTATCCGACCACCTATGCTGCAGCGCCGGTAAGCTACACGACGGACTCGATTGTCCGCGGCGCCAGTCTCTACGCGCAAAATTGCAGTGCCTGCCACGGCCCCCATGGTCGCGGAGACGGTCCCGCTGCACTTACACTGCCTATCATGCCGACGGACCTGGCCGCGCACGCGTCCGGTCATCGGGTGGGGGAACTTTTCTGGTGGATCGCGCACGGCATACCGGGGACGCCGATGCCCGGATTCACGCCGCGCCTTAGCGACGCGGAAATCTGGGACTTGGTCCAATTCCTGCGCGCCCAATCGGATGCGGAAGCTGCAACGGACCTTGGCAACCACGTGCAGCCGTGGCGCTTCGCCATCGTGGCGCCCGATTTCACTTTCGAACTCGCGTGACAAGGACAGGAGTCTCTGAGGCAGCGGCGCGGGAGCTCCATCACATTACTCGTGCTGTATGCGCTGCCCCAGTCATTGCCTTATTTGCGCGCGCTCGCCGCCGAAACGTCCGCGTTTGGGGAGACCGGTGTGCGTGTCATTGCCATGCCGCTGTCTGCAACTGCACCTGCCGCCGATGCGGGACCCATGGGTGACGGTGGATCGATTGTCGCGATCACGAGCGCGAACGTGATTACCACGTACGAGATGTTTGCCCGCCGAGACATTGACGCGCCCAGTGCCTCGCCCGCGACCGTGGCCTTTCTGATCGACCGTCAGGGCTACCTCCGCGCGCGCTGGATCGGCGTCCCGGACTCGCTACCCAACCGGATGGCCGAAACGATTGATCAGGCAGAGCTACTAAGGCGCGAACGGCAACGCGCGCCGCTGCCGGCGGGACACCTGCATTAATCGCAGGATCCCGGGACGGTGGCCGCGCGATTGCGAGTTGCGGCAAGATTGGGTTCTACGATGGCGCGTCGCTTGGACTCGCCGCAGCGTGCAATGTGCGTGCACGCCTCTCGACGGTACCTTGGCCCAGCAATGCCCGAAGTAGCGTCGGAGCAGGCATGCCGTCGAATCGCCTCGGTAGGAAGTACGCTGCTCCGCCAACCAGCAGCGCCGGTGCCACCCACAGCGCGACGACAAGCCACGCCGACCAGAAGCTCGCGGCGCCCGCAATGCCAAGTTGACGCCCAAGTTCGCGGCCGCCGTCTATCATCCCATGCCAGCTCGCATGGCCAACAAGGGCGGAAAGAACGATCACTCCGAGTAAAGGGCCGAGCACAAAGGAAAAAAGTAGGCGTAGCGCGAGGAACGCGGCGGCCAGGCTCAAGAATTCTCCCAGCACAACGCCGAC
>VBDA01000490.1 GCA_005883655.1 Betaproteobacteria bacterium
TGCGCAGGATGTTGCCGATACGCTTGTTGGCGGCGGCGAGGGCTTCGGCTTCGGGAAGCGTGGCGAAGGTGCGGATCGCCTCCATTTGCACCGGGACGAGGTCGATGCGGGAAGGCCGCAGGCTCAGCAGCGCGTCGACCTGGTTCGCACTGTAGCCCTGCTCGCGAAGGTAGGCACGCAAGCGCTCGAGCAGGAAAGTCTGGACATCTTCGGACACGCGCTTGACGCCTGGCACCGTGTTCGTCGCGTCGAAAGCGATCTCGATAAGCGGCGGCAGCGGCAGCGGCAACTGTTTCTCCATCAGGATACGCAACACGCCCATCCCCGCGCGCCGTAGGGCAAACGGGTCCTTCTCGCCGGTCGGCGCATTGCCGATGCCGAACATTTCCGCCATGGCCAGCAACTTATCCCCGAGCGCCACGCTTTGCGCAACCGCGCCCGCCGGAAGCGCGTCGCCGGCGAATCTGGGCCAGTAATGCTGCTCGATCGCGGCGGCTACCGTCGGCGGCTCGCCATCGTGCTCGGCGTAGTAACGGCCCATCACGCCCTGCAGCTCCGGGAACTCGCCCACCATGTCGGTGAGCAGATCGGCCTTGGCAAGCATTGCCGCGCGGTCTGCCAGCGCCGGATCGGCACCGAGCATTGTCGCGATCCGCGACGACAGAAACTGCAGTCGATCCATTCTTTCGGCCATCGTGCCGAGCTTGTTGTGATAGCGCACGCTTCGAAGCTTCTCGACGCGCGATGCGAGCGTCTTTTTGCGATCCTGCTCGAAGAAAA
>VBDA01000492.1 GCA_005883655.1 Betaproteobacteria bacterium
TCTCGTAACCCGGCAGCGAAAGCTGGGCCTGGAGCAGCCGCTTGGCTTCCGACTCGAAAAAAGAAAACAGCTTGACCAACTCTGGCGCGTTGGACCGTTCGAAGTTGTACATCGACTGCTCAACCTCGTTCTGGCGATAGACGTCACCGTACGAGAGCGATCGAACCACGCCATTTTGTTTCCACGAGGTCCACACGAGGTCGAACACGTTCTCCTTGCCTTGAAGGTACATAGCAAGTCGCTCGAGGCCATACGTGATCTCGCCGGTGATCGGATTGCAGTCGAGGCCGCCGACTTGTTGAAAATACGTGAACTGGGTCACTTCCATGCCGTTCAGCCAGACTTCCCACCCCAGTCCCCACGCGCCCAGAGTCGGATTCTCCCAGTCATCCTCGACGAAGCGCACGTCGTTCTTCTTCAGGTCGAATCCGAGCGTGGTCAGCGAGCCGAGGTAGAGATCGAGAATGTTCTCCGGCGACGGTTTGAGAACGACCTGATACTGGTAGTAATGCTGCAGGCGGTTGGGGTTTTCACCATAGCGACCGTCCTTCGGACGCCGCGATGGCTGCACGTATGCGGCGCGCCACGGCTCGGGGCCGAGCGCGCGCAGGAAGGTGGCGGTGTGCGACGTGCCCGCGCCCACTTCCATGTCGTACGGCTGCAGCAGCGCGCAACCCTGCGCTCCCCAATACTCCTGAAGCCTGAGGATGACCTGCTGGAACGTAAGCACTTGGGCCAAGCTGTCTCGGGCGTGGCGAAGCTCCCGATGTTACTGGATGCCGGCGTCGCGACCAAACGTTGCGAGGGACTTCCTTTGGGAACGCCGCGTTACAAAGAGCGTTATCGCGATGATCAGCAGCGCCAGCGCGACTACTAGCGCGTCACCAAAACGGACGTACGGCGTTACGCCCTGACGGCCAGCAATGGTGCCCTCGAGCACGCCGCGCGTGAACCAGGGCAGACGCGCGCTTTCCACACCGTGATGATCGATGATGGAAGTGATGCCGGTATTGGTCGCGCGCAGCATCGGACGCGCGGTCTCGAGCGCGCGCATGGCGGCGATCTGATCGTGCTGCTCTGCCGCGAGCGAATGGCCATACCAGGCATCATTGGTGACATTGACCATCAAGGTCGCGTCAGCTGCGCGGCGGGCGAGCTCGCCGCCGAACGCGTCCTCGTAGCAGATGTTGACCGCCAGCCGCTGTCCCGCGACGACAAACGGTTCCTGGTACGCTGCGCCCGGCGTCTGATCGGCGAGCGGAATGGCAAGAACATTGCGAATGAACCAGCCGAATACCGGCTTGAGCGGAATCGTCTCGCCGAAGGGGACCAGATGATGCTTGCGATAGACCTGAGGGGTCGCGGTGCCTATGGTCACGACGCTATTGTAGTAACGATCGTCCTCATCTACGCTCGCGCGCGGCTCGAAAAAAAAGAGCCCGAGCAGCAGATCGCCGCCGTTGTGCTGCGCCGCCGAGCGCAACAGCGCGACGTATTCAGGGGGGACCTCATCGGCGAACACCGGCAGCGCGCTTTCGGGCAGGACGATGAGGCGACCGCGGCTCTTCGCGACGAGATCGGCGTAGATCGCGAACGTTTTTTCGCGATACGACGGCTCGAACTTGAGATCCTGTCCGATATTGCCCTGAAGCAGGCTGACCGTCGTCGGCTCGCCGACCGGATGGCTCCAATCCACGCGGGTCAGCGCGTATCCGGACGCCCACACGATTGCTACTGCGACGGCGCTCGCAAGCAGCCGCCGACCATGCGCGTTGACGCCGGTGACCGCATCGGCGAGCACTGCCGCGGTCAGCGCGAGAAAGAGACCCGGCAGTAGCACGCCGCCGACGGGAGCG